>JAEWVL010000033.1 GCA_023396665.1 Spirochaetota bacterium | reverse complement strand
ATCCATAATGGCGCAGCATCATACGGCAGCAATTACGACTAATGCAGTTTTTTCTATGATTATTGTCATGTTCATCTTTTCAATGCCAATGCTAAGTCCGACAGAAAAACGAATTGTGCAGCGACAACATGAGTATGAGGGGACTATCGATAGAGTGGACGGCTTGACTGCGGCGACCTCTATGTCGAAGCAGGAGAGTGCCCGATATCTTTTTCGCGACGATCCCCTGATTCTGAAAGCTGCTGTTGACGGGCAAGCACTTGTCGAGAGTAACGAAGATTATCTTTCACATTTTTATCTCAACGATGATTATTTGCATATTGAAAAGGGGGGATACTCTCTTCTGGTGTCGCTTACAGACATTAACGCTGAAGCTGCAATGAGCAGAATCGTATTTTTCTTTATAATTCTTTCTGTTGTCGTATCAATATCCTTTTTGTATGCAAGTCATTTTGCGCAACGGATAAGTGATATAATTCACATAATGAACAATGGATTCCGGAAAAAGGACTATAATCTCATGATAAAAATTCCACCGGAATTTGAAGATCATGAAGTCTTTCGCCTGGCGAATTTTTACAATAATTCGTATCTTCCGGCAAAGATGCGCAGAATCGACGCCACTTCTAAAAAACAATCGTCTTTGTCGATGGATCATCTTGCAGAATTCGGAACCGGCAAAAAAAAGAAATAAATTCAAAAAAACAGCAATATCGCTAGGCCATAGGGGATAAATTCAGTTACAATATACGTATGAAAAGATACGTTTTTGTTCTGGTATTTTTCTCCTTTCTTTTCGGTGCTCAGTCTCGTGCGCAAGCCCGAAACTACTGGGAGGAATGTGAGTTATATTATTACAATGGCGATGTTACCAACTTTGACATGGAGCGCTCAAGAGTGCTCCGACAGGATGTTCTTGCTCTTCTTCCCTGGAAACCTCTTCCACAAAAAAAAGAATTCGCTCTGTTTTTATCTCAATCAGCTGTAAGCGGCTTGTATCAGTCAGAGCCGAATAACAATGAGCATACGATAAACGGACGGGGTTTGCCATCAATTATATGGATAAAAATTATTTTACCCGAAAGGTCGATTCGTGATCCTGTCTTATATATTTCCTCAATGAAACACAAAATTCAGCTTTTTGCTAACGGTCGTATGTTGTATGAGTTCGGTGATATTCATTCTGACAAATTTGAAGGAAGTCCTTATCATATAATCCGTTTGTGGCGATCTCTCTCCAGGGAAATCTACATTCGTTTGCGCTTGACCGACAAGAATTCAAAAGCGTTTGACAGACCTTTGTATACATCAATAGAAGAAATAGTTCGTTTTCAATTAATCAATAACGCAATACAACTATCGTTTGTTTTGCTTTTCATTGTCATGGGTCTTATCCTGTGTGTGTTCTTCCTCTTTTCTCCCCGAACACGATACTTTCTGTTTCAGGGTCTTTCTTCGATATTTATTGCCATGATAGTCGCATTGCGGGGAGAGATTCTCTATCTTTTTTCTGATAATTATATAGTTTTGTTTTATTTGCGATGCTGGGCTTTGTATTTATTCGTCGTTTTTATGGAGTTGTTTGTATCGCGTTTTTTCAAAGATCCTCGTTCTTTTGTTGTAAAGCATTTTTGGATTTTTCATTGTCTACTTGTTGCCGTAATTTCCGTTTTGGATCTTTTCGGTGTTCTCAGTATTGAAGACGGATATACGCTTTTTGCAATTAGTCTGTTTCCCTCGATAGTGGCGTTTACTTTGTTTCTTTTGGACAAGTTCCGGAATAAACAGGAACGTATGATCATTCTGGGTATATTGATCTTTCTGTTTCTTTCTACGTGCAGTCTATTTGCCGAATTAACTCCACTGAGTATGCCGTATTCTCTCACTGACATGGGTTATATGGCTTTTATCGTCTCATTTTTCTTAAGTGGTGTAAAAAAAATCATTCACTCAAGAGATTCTCTTGAGCTTGGTAATGAAAAATTGAATCGGGCATATGAAAGACTCTTTGTTGTTAATCAGAGAAATATGATTATCATAGATAATTCTATGGATTTATTTTTTTCTATGGATGATTCATTTCATCTCATTTCAATCAATGCGCCAGGGAAAAGATATATACGGGGATTTGAAGAGGGCAAAACGGTCATTACTGATCTGTTATATCACGAGGAAGGTACAGCGGGAGATCGTTCAGCAGGTATTCTACTTGGCCAGTTACATGTCCTGATGGAAAAAGGAAGTCCAGTTATTCTGAAAACTTCATTCAAGAATATATGGACCTCTGAGCCGGAGGAACTTAGTCTTCGTTTTGAATTGATTACAATAACAAATGGAAAGGAAATCCTGTGCTGCGGTAAAAGGGCGGTAGAAGACAACCTGAACAAATATTTTATATGCGAAAAGCAGCATTTTGCGATACACAACCATCTCATACTTGCTGAAGAGCTGAGTTATCGGGTTACACGAAATATGATACGATATGTAACACAGCGGGAGCTTACGTTGGTGCGAATTGCGGTTCGTGAGCTGATTGCCAATGCAATTGAACATGGAAATCTGGGAGTCACTTTTGAGGAAAAGACCTTGTATGGAAAAAATCAAATCGAGTATCTTGCTTTCTTAAATGATAGAAAAATAAAAAAACCGTACTCCGATCGCACTGTTTCGGTTCAAAGCATAATTGATCAGAATGAGGCGAAATTCGTCATTACTGACGAAGGCGATGGATTCGATTTTAATAAAGCCCTTGTTTTTGATTCAAATCAAATTAATGGCGAAGCATACAATCACGGCCGGGGTTTACGTATTGCCAACGAAGTCTTCGATAGACTTGATTTTTCAAACGCCGGGCGAACCGTAGCGGCTATCAGGTATTTGCGTGAGGATCGTTAAGATTTACTACAGTATTTTCCAGATTATTCTGTCGAGTTTTGTACCGGAATAGACGAAAGAAGTTTCAATTGAAATTGCTTTATCCGTATAAATGAAATGATCAACGTTTTTATCTGAACGGCTTGGGTTACCCAATAAAGAGAGTAGTTCTTCTTTGCGCATACCGCGTTCAATGCCAAGCAGGAGTTTCGTTTTCCCCTTGAACTCTATTGAGGATAATACATAGTCGAAATTAAGTTTGTCCATCACGATGGTAAATTCTTTGTTCATTATTAGTAGTTGAGAATTTGAAGGCACCTCTTTGTATCCTTCAGGAAGAATACTTTTGATCTCTTTGTAGGTGTAGCGTTTATCCAGTGGAACACAGGCGCCCTTCAAAATAAAATCAATAGTTCCTGATGAATTGTTTCCTGTAGAAGAAGTTGTAACAAATTCGGTATAACCGCTGAAAACCCAGCCTTCCAGTTGATTATATCGTATTTTCAGCCATTTCCCCTCTTTGTCTTCTATCTTTTCCGAGGGGCCGTTTTTCGCGTCCACTATGTCGGCTTTTTCATTGAAAGCAATTGTTGAAATTTTTGAATCGGAACGTGAAGGACCCGAGCGAATAACGAGCCCGCTAGGAGAAGTTATCCTGACCTGTGTAGGGTTCTGATAAACCTCCTGCTTCTGTTGAATGGTATCTTCATTCTTGCACGAAATAAGAATCAGACTCGAACATGCGAGAGAGGCCATAAGGATGATGTGACAGAAAGCTGTAATTGTAAAAAATATTTTGCGCATCAAAAATCCACCATAATGTCTATAGTTGCTGGTTTTGAGAATCAACCAGAAATATTGATATATCTGGTTGGGAGTCAGTTGCGGGGTTATGTTATCCGTTCTTTACAAGCCTTTCAGTTAACTCGTCAGCCTTCGCCGCGATGTAGGTAAGACTTTTTATGAATCGAAGCGGATCGCATTCTTCAAGAAGAATGGTATTTCGTAAAATCAGTGTGTCGTCAAGAAGAGCAAGCGCCCCGTAATCAAGAGTAGCGTTGATATTCAAAGCATACTTGTAAAG
>JAEWVL010000001.1 GCA_023396665.1 Spirochaetota bacterium | reverse complement strand
GCCCCAGGTCGAGACCATTCGCGACGCTCTCGATAAAGACGTCACTGTTGTCGTGGTCAAGGAGCGCGAGCTTTACACGGCCTATCGCAACCTGAAATATCCCCCCGCACTCGTTATAACAGACAGCCAGGCTTTCAGCAAGGCCGCCGCCGATATCGCCCCCGATCAGAAATTAACGTCGTTTTCGATTCTTTTCGCGCGCAAAAAAGGCGATCTTGCAGTCTACATCGCCGGCACCAAAAAGCTGGAAACCCTTGGGCCGGGTTCCCGTGTTCTTATTTTTGAATCATGCGCTCATCATCAGGCAGCCGATGACATTGGCACGGTTAAAATCCCCCGGCTTTTCAGACAGATGGTTGCCTCCGATGCGGTTTTCGATTTTGCGCACGGCATTTATGATGATATCGACTATTCGAACTATGATATCGCAATCATGTGCGGCGGCTGTACGCAGAGCAGGCGCCAGATGCTTGTACACATGCAGAAATTCGAACAGTTCAATCTGCCGGTTTCAAACTACGGTCTTTTTTTGGCATGGGCAAACGGCCTTCTCCCGCGCGCAATCGAGGTTTTTCCCTACGAATACAGCCTTTGGATGTCCTGATTTTTTCTATGGACAAAAATCAGTTTTCATGCTATAGTTGGTAGATGGATAATGACGGGACACCGTATAACTGCAGACGTTCTTTCACAGTTTTATGTTTAGACCCTTATTGATTGCTGATATTCAATTCTAATTACGGCTGCTAAAAAATGGATAGAACTCAGTGCACACCTCTGCGTTTTCTCGTCATTCTGCTTCTCACCTATGCCTCGATCAAATGGGCTTACGCCATCGGATTTGCAGACAATTATGTTGTCTCTATCTGGCCTGCGGCGGGTATTGTGTACTGGTCGGTGCGTAAATTCGGCTTCTGGGCAATCATTCCGCTTTTTCTTGGCAATGCCATACACTCTGCTGAAACCGCAATTCCTCTCATATTCTATGTTCCCTCACTCACCAACGGACTCGCCGCCCTTGCGGCCGTATCAATCGAAAAGCGCTTCAATGCACATCGATCTGTTTTTTCAAATGCGAATACCGTATTTGCATTTCTGCTTGCGGGTATTGGCCTGTTCACACTTTTCGCTTCAATTGCGGGAACACTCATTGTCAATATTTTCTCTCCCCTTACACTAGTAAAAAGCGTCACTACATTTTGGCGTTGGATTCTCAGCGACTATACCGGGGCTCTTCTTTTTTCGCCATTTTTACTCTATCTTGACACAGATTCACAGAGCAATAACAAGAGACGATTTCATATAATGGAAATTTTTGCACTGTTTCTAACAATTCTCAGCATCTGGCTTTTTCTCATATCTGGACTGGGTTCATTGTACGGTCATTATGCAACAATGCTTCTCATGCTGCCTGCAGGTCTTTGGTTTGCGTTCACTCTCGACTCTTTGCGCGTCAGCTTTTATTTTACCATTATGTCTCTTATGGCGCTCATACTAACATTATTCTTTTCGGGCAGCATCAGCGACATTTCATGGCTGATAGTACAATTATATCTTACCCTGATACTCGTATGCGGATATATCGTTCACAGCATTATTAATGAGCGCCGATATCTGCTTGAACAACTGCACGAAGAAAAGATTTTACTCGAATCACATGTACAGCAGCGCACACAGGAGCTGATAACCGCGCGCAGTAACGCTGAACGTGCAAACGAGGCAAAATCACTGTTTCTGGCAAATATGAGTCACGATCTGCGCACCCCCATCAATGGCATACAGGGAATGCTCCAAATTCTTGATTCGACATCACTCAACGAAGAACAAAAACATTATGTTTCAACATCCATCCAATCATGCACTTTACTTGCCCGTCTGCTCGCAGATATACTCGATCTGACAAAAATCGAATCCGATACACTCAGTTTCTGTACACGCCCGGTCAATCTCCACAGCTTTCTCACATCGATCTGTGAACTGATTAAAACTCAAATCAAGCTTAAAGAACTTAACTTTTATACCGATTATGACTTTCTCAATGGAATTATTGTCGAAGCTGATGAGACCCGATTGAGGCAGATTATATTTAATCTGCTTGGAAATTCTGTTAAGTATACAACACGTGGTTATATAAAAGTAAGCGCCGCAATTGTCAGCAAAGACGAATCGACAATAGTGATTAAATTCAGTATTGAGGATACGGGTATTGGGATAAATGTCGAATCAATCGAGAAAATTTTCGAACCCTTCTTCAGGGCATCCAATACCTTTAATCTATATGATGGTATAGGTCTGGGTCTTTCCATCGCGAAAAAACTGATTGATATCATGAATGGCAATATCACGATTATTAGTACAGAGGGAAAAGGAAGCATTGTCGAATTTCAGATTCCCTTCAAATATGCCGATGAAGCGCCTATAACAGAGTTGTATAGTGAAAACATATACAGCAGCTCAATTAAGCTCAAAGTTCTTCTCGCCGAGGATGATCCTCTCAACATGTTCGTCTCGAAAACTCTTCTGGAAAAAATAGGCTGTACAGTCACCGGCACAGTTAATGGTCTGGAAGTTATCGAGTGGTTGCGCAAAGAAAAATTCGACTGCCTCATTACTGATATTCAAATGCCGTCTATGGACGGACTTACTCTCACAAAAACAATCAGAAACGAAATCGGACTCAAACCGGATATATTTCCGATTGTAGCATTAACGGCTTTCGCAATGAAGGGTGACGAAGAAAACTATCTTTCATCGGGTATGGACTTCTATATCACTAAACCCGTCGAAAAAGACAAACTCATGCGGATTATGCAAGTCATCCAACACAGAATTTCAAAAATCCAGCTTCAGTAGAAATATGACCGATTAAGCATCCAAAAAGAATGTATCATGGCAGTCTCCACTACTATATGACATATATAAGCAAAACCACTACAATAAATTCGAGACGATGAGAGAGATCTTTTTTTTACCCTTATATTCTCCCAGTTCGGGTACACAGCAGAACGATACAGATCCTTTTGCGAATTCCTGTTCGTAAGTGAAGTATTTTTTCCAGGCAATGATTTCCTGAAAATCCAGATCTGTCGAGGCTTTAAGATGAACACTTTTCAGTGCCCGTACATCACGAACTGGAACATCATATAATTTAATAATTGGAAATGGATTCTCAGCTCCAAATGGTTCCAGAAGCATCAAGTCAGCCATAAAAGCAAAATTAATTTCCGTGTATGCTAATTCAATTGCACTATCTCCAATTTTCGCCGGTCCATCGTTCACGGTAAAGCCGCAAAGCGCATCACGTAAGAGTTGCAAATTCCTGGTCTCTATACTGAAACCCATAGCATTCTCATGGCCGCCAAAACGTTCGAAAATATACTGCCAATGTTCAAGATAAGCAAGCATTGGAATCGAAGAACGACACGACCCCTTTGCAAGCGCCCCCTCGGCACAGGACACTACACAAACCGGTGATTCATAATGATCCGAAAACCTGGTTGCTAATAGTCCTGTCAATCCTTCCGGAATATCATCACCTTCAAGATAAAGACAATTGCCGCAGCGAAGCATTCTGTTACCGGCGACAACCCCATCAAACAGAGAATTTACAATGTCTTTCCTCCGGGAGTTAACCTGTATTATTTTACTAAAATTATCCATAACATCATTTTTTAACAGAAAATCTACTGTAAGTTCAGGACATGCCATACGTCCAGGACTGTTAAGTAATGGAGAAACACTCCACGCTACATCTTTTGCATTCAGGCGTTCACCGGTAATACCGCGTAAAGCGATAAACCGGTCATCGGCGACTATTGAAAACCGTCTCAACCCTTCTTTCAGCAAAACGCGATTTTCTCCATTCAACGGAACAATATCAGCAACCGTCCCTATTGCAGTCAATGGCAATATCACATCAAGGCATTCAACAATTTTCTTTGACGATTGAAGAGCGGCAACACCAAGAATTGCGGTCGGAGAAACCGTTACACCGGATTCAATATCGCGGGGAACATCCATCCAGGCACAGTTATCTGTTCGTAAAAATGCGTACAGTTCTCTATCAAGACCAAAGAAGACAACGTGATCATTTCCACTGAATTTCTGTAACTCAGCAGAACTTTCAAAACATATCGAATCGGTCAAAATAAGATTTAATGATTTTTCCGCACAAAAAGTTTTACCGTCACAGTTTTTTGTAACGGCAATAATTGGAGTATTATAGAACGGCAAATAGGAAAAAAGTAATGCTTGAGCCAACTTATAGGCAACACCAGCTCCGGCAAGATCCCGATAGGGATAGCGCCTCGATGCTTTGGGATTGACGATACAACAATCAGGCAAACGCTCAGGTTCATGATGATCACAGACAATCACTTCCATGTTCAATTGTTTTGCCAATGCGATCTCATCAACATCACGAATCCCGCAATCAAGAGTCAACAGCAGCGATACTCCTTCTTTAGCAAAGCGCTCTATCACCTCTTTGTTCAGTCCATAATGATTGATCTTCCCGTCGGGATAATCAATTACAAACGGCACAGCCATCCGTGTCAATACCGAATGAATAATCGCGAGTGAAGTAATACCGTCAAGATCGTTGTCACAAAAAATACCGATAGTGGCTTTGGCCGCTACCACCTTTTTCAATAGTGAGACGGCCTCTTCCATATGTTCCATAAGAAAAGGTGAATGCAAAGATTCCATTCCATCAAAAAGAAAAGAGAGGATCTCCTTTTTCGAGAATCCTCTCCTGCTCAGTAAATGTATTACAATTTCGGGAATACGTTCGCTCAAAGAATCTGGCGACATGTCTGATTGTTTAGAAAAAGTCATAACCCCCCTCATTTCAGATTGAGAAGATGATACCCCTTTTCATTCGCGGAGCGATCTATCAGCTCAAGCTTTGCATTCGACTGTTTTACTAGTACAGCAAGTTGTTTATGTGCCTCAGCTACCTTTCCGGAAACAATAGCCCTGCCACTTAGAATATCTGACAATCTGTCACGATCATAACGAACCGTTATAGATGAAGCTGAAAAGTGCCTGGCCACCAGAATCGCTTGCGACAATGCCTGCATCATGGCTAAATCTATTGTTTTCAGCACACAGAATTCAACCAACCTGCCGAATTGTTTTCCCTCATTATCGAGAAACAACAACGCATATCGATGTCCTTCATTCTCGGAAACGACTGCAGCATAAATAACGAAGGGCTGTTCTACTGGTACTACCGTCATATCTGCATGCTGTAACAGCTCTTCCTCTGTAATACGTTCCTCGACTGAAAAAGTGTCGATTTTTTTTGCCTTTAAACGAACTTTTTTTCTCGCAAGTTCAGGACGAGCTTTCATTACTATCATTCTGGCTTCATGAACCAGATCAATTACCGACTTTGAATCACTCTCAGCCATTTCGGCAATCTTGTCGATTGTTTTGCCTTCAGAGAGCAAAAGAAGTACCTTATCAATACTAAGAAGCATCAGAAATCCTTTTTTTAGACAATATTGGTTTCAAATAAATGAACAAACTGTAGCGCTCAAAAGTACACTTCATGCATTTGACTAACACGCAATACAAACTTTGAACAGCTATTTATGCTTATACAGGTAATTAAGAAATAACCGGAAAACGTCCTATTCAGTATAAAGATACCTACCACAATTCGAGCAACTTAGCGGTTCTGAAGATATTGCGACCTTTGCCATCACATCCGTCGAAAGTGTAAATCTGCACCCCGAGCAGGCTCCGTTTTCTATCGCAACGATTGCTTTGCCATCCTTGCTCAACGCAAGCTTCTCAAACTTTGGACGAAAACTGCCTAGAGAGGGAAGCAAAGCGTTATATTTTTCTTCATTTTCCTTTAGTATAAGATTCAAACGCTTTATTCTGTTTGTCAAGGTACCTTTGTTTTCACTGGCTTTACCGTTGGTTTCTTTTTGTTTTTCACAAAAACCGTTATATTCACTTTCCATTTTTTCGAGAGATTCCATCATCTCAAATATCTTTTCTTCAGAAATCAATTTGTCATTTGTTGCTTTAGCCAGTTCATTATCTATGCTGGTAAGCTCCTTGCTTGAACTCACCGTCATTTTCCGGCTTTCGCATTGCTCAATTCTGTTAGTTATTTCTGCGAGATTAATTTCGTTTGCTTTCAATTCCCGGCGTACTAACAGAAGGCTATCCTTCATTTTTGCAACACTTTCACTTTCTTTTTTAAGCAACACTTCCATAGATTGTAAGGCAGATACGGCTTCATCAGATTCACGTCTACAACGATAAACAATATCATTATAGTGCTGCAATTCCCACATTATTTTCGTCACATCATTCATCTATTTAACACAACCTGAAAGGGGATTTTTCTGTTTCAGCGACAATCACCTGAATATCATTGCCTATACATTTACTAATATCATTACGCAAAAAAGCAAGATAGTTTTTTTCAGTGAAAAAATGTCCGGCATCGACAAGTACTACACCGGCAGCAATTGCATCTACAGCACGATGGTAAGAAACGTCCCCTGTAACGATACAATCAGCCTTGCCCCCCGCAAGCACTTCATCAATGAACGAACCACCGCTTCCCGGTAGAAACACAACCCGTTTTATATGTTGATTCTGTTGTACCGTTACCCTGACAAAATCTGCATAAAAATTCTTTTTAATAATTGCACATAGATGTTCAACACTAATTTCCGTTTTAAATTTCAGCAAAACCCCATAACCGTTACAATCATCCGTATCAGTGAAAACAGGGCCCTCGAAAGGTACATCGAACACTGATGCAGCATTCATCCAGTATTTTTTATCAAGACAGGTATGCAGTGAAAACAAAGATATACCATCTGAAATTAATTGCTGAATCCTCGAGCCTTTTTCTGTACCGGTATTAATTGACTTTACACCATCA
>JAEWVL010000316.1 GCA_023396665.1 Spirochaetota bacterium | reverse complement strand
GAACCGGTTTGATCTTCGCTTTTGCCTTCGTTAATGCTCCAAAAGCTGCAAGAAAAAATCCAACCTTACCCTTGGGGACACGTTCCAACTCAATTTCATACAACCGGGCATCCCGTTTCTTCGCATACAACTCAGCAGCTATCCTTGTATTTCCATCAAACGAATAGTACGCCACTAACTCACGAACATTTTCCATAACGCCTCCTTAGGCTTTGCTAAGTTACAATATCATCCGCGAAATACAACCATTAAAAAAGGGGGGGGGGATACAATAACGATGATCTTGAGACATATAAGAGCCATCATTCAAGCAAAAGCCAGTCAATAAGCGAACAGCCCGTAAATGTTCAGATATGGCTGCCAAAACCCGCAGATTACAACCGTGAATCATTGATTTTCACCCGATACATCGCTATCATTCACAGTGGCGGTAACGAGAGGATGAATTTCATTATCTCAAAAATAATTTGACACATACCTTTCAAAGTCTAGGGTACGGTACCAACATCGCGGAGGATACAGATGAGCAATAACGCAGAACTCAGTGGAGCATTTGAGGAAAAAATACAGGGCATATCCGATTATCTCAAAACAAAGGTTTTGAGCCCGGCCGTTCACGAGAAAGAATCCATACTGAAAGAAGCTGAAAATCAGAAGAAAGCGATCATCGAAGCCGCACAGACAGAAGCGAAGCGAATCGTTGACGAAGCGCATGAAAAGGCGCGACTTGCCGAGAGCACATTGCAATCGTCACTGAAAATCGCGGCTAAACAGGCAATAGATCAACTCAAGATCGCTCTCGAAACACAGGTTCTCCAGGCTGCGACAGACATTCCTCTCGATAAAGCGCTGCAAAACGAAGAATTGATCCGGCAATTCGTCGACGAAATTATTAACGCATACATTTCCAAAGGCGTCACAGATGTTGAATTTTCGTTCTCTGACGCACTTCGCGACAAAATGAAAAACTACATTGCGGGACACGCAAAAGCGGCTGTTCAAAAGGGCATTACCGTTACAAATGAACGAATTCCTGCCGGCTTTACCGTGGTAGAAAAGACCGGTCGTCTCATGTATGATTTCTCGGCAGAATCGCTTGCAGAGCTCATGGCATCGTACCTGCGCCCCGAACTTCGCAACTACCTATTTCAGAAATAAGGCAGCTCCGATATGAAAATGAACAACTACCTCATCGCTTCGTTCCCCGAAATAGACTGGGATGGCGAGATACGGGGTACGCTCGCCGGTTTTCTCGATGCGGAAGGATTCGTCTTCGATTCTTTCCCTCTTTTGCCATTGCTCCTTTTGTATAATGACATCAGAAATCTCGAGGCTATTGCACGCGATGCCCGACAGGAGGCTCCCCCCGCCCGCGGATCGGTCACCATCGAAGAATTGCGCAGTTTTTGCGACGCACCCTTCGCACAGGCACCTGATCACTTTCCCGAATGGATTATCGATTTTTACGAACGTTACCGCGATCCCCAGGAACGTGTTAAAAACATCGAAATGCTCTATGTATTGTATTTTGAAAATCTGACAGGCGATCCCTATCTTGAATTCTTCTCAAAAACGGTATCGACATTTCGCACTGCACTTGCGGCTTTAAGAATAACGAAAAACGCCAAACCACTTGAAACACTGCTCGTCGGAGACGAGGAGACCTGTGAAACGATCATCAATCACCGGTCAAATACCGATTTCGGTCTCAAGGCGCAGTTTCCCGAAATCGCACAGCTGCAATCTGTTTTCGAGAAAGGAATCATAGAACGGGAACGGGCGACAGATATGCTCCTTATCTCCATTCTTGAATCGTACGCCGAAGACAATCTCTTCGGAGATCATGTTATCTATAACTATATATTCTCACTCTTACTCAGGGATCGCTGGTGCGGTCACAATGAGGCAACAGGCCTTGCGTTCATAGACAAACTCGCATCCGCCTGACAAACAAACGGCACCCTCCGGCAATCGTTTTTTCCGGGTGCCATTATGAAGATATGGCGCGTTTCGGCGCACCGCAAGATTTCAATCACGCAGGAGTCATTCATGAGTAATAATGAAAAAGCAACGGGAATAATCGTAGCAGCCCAGGGAAACCTCATGACGGTCCGCTTTGAGGGCATTATCAGGCAAAACGAACTCGTTTACGTTAAAACCGGCGGACAAAGCCTCAAGGGAGAAGTCATCGAAATAAACGGCTCGCTCGCAAAAGTACAGGTTTTTGAACCGACACGCGGAGTACGACATGGAGACAAAGTCGAATTCGATGAAGAACTGCTTTCAGTCGAACTCGGTCCCGGACTGCTCAAAAGCGTCTATGACGGTCTGCAAAATCCGCTCGAAGATGTTGCGCAACAGGCCGGATATTTTCTGCCTCGCGGTGTTTACCTGAATGCGCTGGACCGTACGCAAAAATGGCACTTCAGTCCAAAGGCGAAAGCCGGCGATGTCGTCGAAAAAGCTGATTTTCTCGGTTGGGTTCCCGAAGGAATACTCGAACACAGAATAATGGTACCTTTCCGTTTTAACGGGAAGGGTACAATCAAAGAGATAAAGGGTGAAGGCGATTACACCGTCGACGAGGTAATTGCGATAATAGAGGACGAGCGGGGAACGCTGCACAATATCACGATGGTACAGAAATGGCCGGCAAAATTCCCCATTCGATTCGGCGAACGCATTTACCCCGAAAAGCCGCTTATGACCGGTGTTCGAATCATCGACGGCCCTTTCCCCGTCGCCAAAGGCGGCACCTTTTGTACGCCCGGCCCCTTTGGAGCCGGAAAAACTGTTCTTCAGCATCAGATATCAAAGCACGCCGAAGCACAGGTCGTTGTTGTCGTTGCCTGCGGTGAACGCGCCGGTGAGGTTGTTGAGATATTACGCGAATTTCCGCAGCTCGATGACCCAAAAACAGGAAAAAAACTCATGGACCGCACATGCATCATCTGCAACACCTCGTCGATGCCGGTTGCGGCACGCGAATCTTCCGTCTACGTCGGAACCACTATCGCCGAATACTACCGGCAGATGGGTCTTGACTGTCTTCTTCTCGCAGATTCGACTTCACGCTGGGCACAGGCCTTGCGCGAGATGAG
>JAEWVL010000311.1 GCA_023396665.1 Spirochaetota bacterium | reverse complement strand
TTCATCTCGGTCATGATGCGGTCATCGATAAACGAATCGCGAACACGTTCGACAATCGAGACAACCGCCCCCTGCCCTATCGACCCGGGATTCTCCCCTCGTGTGAGCCCCGGCACATAGAGCGGATCGGCCGAAGTGATAACCACGCGCTGCCTCGAATATTCCTTGTTCTCGGCGTTGGATATATTATGGCCGGTGACGTTGAGCGCCTGTTGATGCGCCATCAAGCCCCTGCGCGAAATTTCAAGTCCCATAAAGGTCGAATTCATGACATGCTCCTTTTCTCCGCCGCTATTTACACCGTAATATTGAGAAAGGCTGACGAGCGGCCAAGCTGCTCAATTGAACCGTCTTTTCCATAGCCTGAAGTTTCCGACTCTTTTATCCCGCTGAGCACAAGCCGGAAAAATTCGAGGTTGTCTTCGATAAGCCTTGTGTTGCCGAAATGAATGGAAGTGAGACGTTCGAGTGTACGACGAAGACTTTTTGCGTTTGATTTGATGTGAAAAGAAAGCGGATCTTCATCACCGATCAGCTGTGAAAGCGGCGATTCTTTCGGCAAACCGGACATTTCGGCAATCGTGTCGACCATTCGCTGGCGTTCGCTCTCAATCGCGCTGACATGATTTATCAGCTCATCCTGGCGGCGTGTTATCGAATCTATCTGTGCACCGTCGCGATCGATAATCGCACCTGTTTTCTGCGCTTCAAGTTGCTCGATCTCCGTGTAAACAATCGCCTCACGCGCGAGAATATCATTTAATCTTGCTAAAGCATCCATTTTGCACCTCCGTTTGCTCAGGAATATGTCCCCTTACTCTTTTCGGCCGATTTTGCGATTTGGCTTAGGTTTTTTTATGCGAATCGCGAATAATTAACAGCTCTCAACGCTTATACTCAGGCGACTTGCTGCTGACGGTATATAAGGGGCAATCACAAACGCGATGAAACAGAACATCAAATCGACACAAAAAAGCCGCCTCGCGGCGGGCGAAGACGGCTTTTTTGGTTCAACAATGTCAAAAACAGGGAACCGCGATAACTATTCCATCCGGTCCTATTTCGACACCGGGCCTTGCTGCAGCGCATACCAGTCGATTTTTCGCGTAAAGTACATTGCAGAGGCAAGAAGCACAAAGATGCCGATCGAACCGAGCAGCAATGAAAACTCCTGCATCTGTACAAGTATATAAAGAAAAACATAGAGCACAGCAAGAAAAAGGCCGATCAGCAGCGCCCGCACTTTTTCGTTCAACACCGAACGGCAGTAAGAAGCGATCAGCAGCACCACCGCCGCAGAAGCGGCAAAATACGACAGTGAAAAGGCAATATGCTCGGAGAGCGCCAACAGCAGCATATAAAACAGCGTCAGGGCCGCTCCGACCATAAGATACTGCATGGGATGTATCCGCAGAGAATAGACGTGTTCAAAGATGAAAAACAGTGCAAAGGTAAGAAAGATAAAAAGCAGCGCATATTTCAGCACGCGATCTGTCTGCTGATAGACGCTCTGCTGCACGAAAAAAGAAACACCAAAAGTATCGCCGCCGCTTTTGGCCGGATCGCTTTCCGAAAGAAAGATATCCCCGTTGGCTGCGTGCCACTGCGCTGAAAACCCCTTTTGTGAAAGCTCCCGCTCGTCCGGCAGGTTCCCGATAAAATTGGGATCAGCCCAGTCCGCGGCCAGCCGTATCTGCGTTGCGGCGGCCTGATTCGCAAAACTGATTCGTTCACTGCCCCGTATTCTGAAGCGCACTGTGCAGCGCGTCTGATCGCCCTGCGGCTTTATTCTGCCGAAATCATAGTTCGGCTGAAACATGCCGCAATTGATATTTTTTTTCTGCACTTCGAGAGCTTTTCCGTTTACAAACACAGATTCGATATCCAATTGCCCGTTATGCGAAAGCGCCAAGCCCAGCGCGTACTCGTCACTTATCAGACTGTTGTTGAAAACGGCATCGACCGTTATCAGCGAACTGAAGCAGGGTACCTTGAAAATGCCTTTTCGGCGTACTTCAGTTTTAAGCTCGCAATTAATATCGGCGGTCTCGGCGATCATTCGCTTTTTATCGGCACTCAGATAAAGCCCGCCGAATACAAGAGGGCTTCCCCATCTGGCGCTCACCTGATCAAAGACCTCCTGCTGGCGCAATTTGCGCTCACCAACCATCGACTTTACGATTTGAACCGGAACCAGAAGCCCCAGCATCAATACCAGTATCACGAGCGATTTCACCAACTGATTTTTCATGTATATTCCTCCGTTTATCGTTTTCTCGCCCGCACAACAAAAAAGCCGTTTCGCGGCAAGCGCTGATGCGCTGCCGCTTACCATGGCCGGGCTGGCGATGTACGTCAGAGTAGAACCTTATTGTGAAAAGAGTATGAAACGAAGATGAAAGAAGAATGAAAGGGCAGAAAAAATCAGTTTTGCGTATGCTTCCGGGGGATACGAAGTGTCGCCAGCACCCCGCCTTCGGGAATATTTTCGATCGTCACCTTTCCCTTGTGCAGAGAAGCGCACTCCTTTACAAAAGCGAGGCCCAGTCCGCTACCCCTGGTGCCCTCACCCGTTCTGGCAAGAGAGTAAAATTTCTCAAAAAGCCGTTCGAGTGCGTAATCGGGTATGCCCCCGCCGTAATCGCGAACCGAAAAAACGAGCGAATCAACGTCAGGCGAGCAAGCCAGTTCAACAGCAGAATCGGCGGGGGCGTATCTGATCGCGTTGTCCGCAAGATTGAGCAGCGCGTGCCGAACCAGAAAATACTCACCCTCAAAAACGAGTCCGCTTTCGCAGCCGATAGCGAAACGCACAGCGCGCTGCTCGGCCTGAGGACCAAGCGAAGCGGCCACATCGGCGATGATCTCAGAGGCGTTTATCATTTCGGTCTGTGTCAATTCGCCACGGTTCTCAAGCGATGAAAGATACAGCATCTTTTCTATGAGCGTCTGAACGCGTACACTTTCGCGAAGAATATTCGCAACGAAGCGGTCTTTCTGTTCGTTCGAAAGATCTTCGGTCAAAAGCTCGGCCGCACTTCGTATCGATGTGAGCGGCGACTTTAGTTCGTGAGCGAGCGTATGCACGTACGATTCAACGTATTTTTTACCGTCCAGTTCACGAAAGACCGTTTCGAAACTTGCTGCGAGCGCGTTGATCTCGCTTCCCGTAAATCTCGGAGCATCCGCATGCCTGTTAGCCCTGAGCTTATCGACAAAACCGCGCAACTGTTTGATGGGCAGTGTTATCCAGAACGAGAGAAGCACGCTGATGACGATGAAGACGGCAAAACTGACGAGACCCAGCGCGATCGTTTTTTTCCGTGCGAGAAGTATGAATCCGGCAATACTCTGTTTCGGCTTCTCGACGCTTACCGTTCCGATTATCTTTCCCTGCCGTTTCACCGGGGCCGAAACGTAAAGCAGCCCTTCAGAATCAGCATTCACCCGTGATGAACGGGCGCCGTATTTGCCCTGAAGCGCCAGATAGACATCGTTCCACTGTGAAAAATCACGCCCGACACGCTTTCCGTCGTCAGAGTCAAAGATGACACGCCCTGTTTCGTCACAGATATAAAATTGCAGATCGACAGCGGTTTTGTGCTGTGCGTATATTGTCGCGTCAAAACGCCGCCCGTATACTAGCGACGAAAGCCTGTTGACATTTTCTAGATTAATCCCCTCATCATCGGCATCCTGCTCGAGATATGCTGCGATGATGTTGACGCTGTCGTTCATCGACTCTTCAAGCGCTTCAAAATAGCGGGGTCGGATATCATTCAAAATCGCGTCAAATACATAGTAGAAGCCGCAACCGGCGACGAGCAAAAAGGCCAGTACCAGACGAAGCTTTATGCTCACAGCCCCTCCCTGAGCGAATAGCCGATTCCCCGGTGCGTCACTATCGGATCGATTTGCGGACGCACCGCTTTCAGTTTCGCGCGCAGCATCTTGATGTGCGCGTCAACCGTCCGGTCAAAACTCTCATCAGGCTCGGCCCAGACCAGATCCATGATTTTCTGTCGGTTGAATATCCAGCCCGGACGGCTCACAAGAAGCGAGAGAATATCGTACTCGTATCGCGCGAGCTGCAGCTTTTGGCCGAAATACGTTATCTGGCGCTTGTTTGAGTCGATCTGAAAGGGCGATTCATCGGAGGAACCCGAGTCGCCGCTGCGGCGAAGTACCGCCTTCACGCGCGCACTCACCTCTCTCGGACTGAAGGGCTTGGAAACGTAATCATCCGCCCCGAGTTCGAGACCGAGAATGCGGTCAATCTCCTCCGAACGCGCGGTCAGGCACAGCACCGGCACCCGGCTTGTACTGCGTATTTTTTTGAGAACCTCAAAACCGTTCATGTCGGGAAGCCCGATATCGAGCACGACCAGGGCGGGGCAGCGATCAGCGATCAGCGCGAGCCCTTCGGCGCCCGTCCTTCCCCAGAGGACTCCGAAGCCTTCGGTCTTGAGAACATATTCGAGCGTATCGGCAATACCCGGCTCGTCTTCAATAATCAGTATTTGCGTTGGCGTATCCATCCCCCGAAAATCACCGAAGCGGCAAAAAAGTCAAGACCTTAACAAACACGCGGCGACACAGAAATACTTCTTGCCTAATGCGCTTCAGCTTCATTGTAATGAGCTGTTGATGCACTGACGTTTTTGCCGCACAGACAGTGCCTACAAATCAGAATGCGATTATTCATGTAAAGCGAATAGAACGGAACCACCATGATGTTCAAAAAAGACGCCCCGGTTGTAAAACTGGATTATATCAACGAGCACAATCACTGGCATCTTATCAGTGGATACGATAATTCAGGGCGCATACGACGGACAAAACATATTCATAAAAAACGGGTCAACTGTTACTTCGCCAGGGGCGTCAAACTGCAGATGGCTGATTTTATCTCCCGGGCGGTCAAAAAACTACGACTTACGGGCTGTGATCTGGTTTTTTCGAAAGGCGCGGTCAAACACAAAAACAGGGCATCGAACACCTACTGCGCCTACTACAAGCTGCCCTGGCTAAACGCCCTTTCAATTAAAATACCACAACGCCTTGCCTACGAAAAAATGATTACCCTCGATTTCGAGGGAGAAAAACATTCACTGCGCCAGATGGAGCTGCTGGTACTCGGTACGCTCCTTACGATCAGATATCCCGGCAAGTCGGCTGCGTGGTGTTCGAAAACAGCGGCGGGCATCATCGTCAAAGGCTGGGTCTTTCTCGATGAGTTCAAATAGCGTTTAAATTCTGCGCAGCCTTCCCGATTGTACGTGGCCCTATCCCCCCCACCGCTGTAATAAAAACCTTTTTGCATTTTTTACGGCACTTTGCACTATGGCCGCAGCAAGGAGCCCGGCCATGAGAATAACAATCGACACACACTGCCACAGCGTCGCGAGCGGTCACGCGTACAGCAGCATCGACGAACTGGCCCGTGAGGCGCGAAAAAAACGCCTGAAGCTGATCGCACTTACCGATCACAGCCCCGCCATGCCGGGCGCAGCGCATTTGTATTATTTTCACAATCTGCGAATACTGCCCGAAACCATCGCCGGTGTCAGAGTGCTCAAGGGAGCCGAAGTCAACATACTCACAGACGGATCGCTCGACCTTGACGACCGCTCGCTCGAGCAGCTCGAAATCGCGATCGCCAGTCTGCACATCCCCTGTGTAAAACCAAGCGACAAAGATACGCACACGGCATTGCTTTGCAATGTTATGAAAAACCCTTACATCAACACAATCGGGCATCTCGGCGACACGCGCTACGATTTCGACATCGCCGCGGTCGTGGCCGCCGCAAAATCGAGCGGAACGCTGATCGAAATCAACAACTCGTCGCTGAAGCCCGAAACGTTCAGACCGGGCGGCGACACGATGATCGCGGAAATTCTGGCCGAATGCGCGCGCCAGAAAGCGGCGGTTATTTTCGGCAGCGACGCGCACTACCGCGATGCGCTCGGTGTTTTTGACGAATGCAGGGCGCTTGCGACAAAACTGGCTTTCCCCGAAGAGCTTGTCGTACGAACACCCGAACAGCTGCTAGAGCGCATCAAATACAAACGGGATCGCAAATAATACACGTAAATACTGACCAGCAAGAGCATTTGTTCAGTGCCCATGAATAATAAAGCTGCCACGAAGTCGAAGACACAGTGGCAGCTTTTAATTAGATAAATGCGAATCAGTTTTTGTCTGAATATGTATTCGATAATCGATTATCTGGTAACAAAAGTTGATTCTGTCGATTCACAGCTATTTCTGACTTCGGCCTCTGTCCACGATTCTCCGTAATACCAGGTGATATTGTCATGACCCGCACTTGATGATTTGCAGCCCATAGTACCCGATGGCACTGCACAGTCTCCGTCATTCCAGGTGTGCCCTTCATCGAGAAGACATGCGCTTTCAGCCATTTTGATATCAGACGTGTCCCAGCTGTGAGCGATTGAATAATCACCGCTTTCATCTTTTTCCGGCTGGGTACAACAACCTTTATTATAATCAACCAAATCATCAATCGTCTTTTCGTCTTCACAATTGACAAATGCGAGTACCGCAGAAAGAAGCACAAAGACAATTACATATTTTTTCATAACATATTTTCCTTATATAATAGTAGTTTTGATGCAATTCTGTAAAACACAAAGAGTCCCACAGCCTAAAGGGCGGCAAAACTCATCGCAATACCGATTATGAACAATTCCATTACATCGGTCTACTCACTTTAATTCAAATGTCAAATAAAATAATATGTTTCATATAATCTATCATTTCACACATGTTTGTTCTAACAGTCTCCTATTTAAGTCCATCGTGTACTTAAGCAGAGTCGTTTCGGCAAAATGAATGTTTGCTCATTGCACAAAGACGCATTCATGACGAAACAGCTTTGCTGTTTCGTCATGAATGCGTTTAGCCGAAACTCGCATTAAGCTCGTCTTTTTATTCGGAATAAGCCGAGCTTAATGTCGGTACATCCATGTAGCGTTTAGTAGTTTGCTGTTAAACAGCAAACTACTAAACCTATTGAACAATATCCGATATTGAACACCAATGTTTATCCTGCATTTTTACCTCTATTTCGCTTGCCCTGTCAACCGGCTCCACTTATTATTGAAGCTACCATAGTACAGGAAAGCGGAGCGCATCATGAGCTTTCAAAACAAATGCTGTGTCATTAGCGGAGCTGCAAAAGGCATCGGCCTTTGCATATTGCGTGAATTCGCGAAACGCGGTGCATACTGCGCCTTCATTGATCTCGATCAAAAAGCCGGAGAACGCGTACTCGCAGAACTTTCACGTGATGGCATCGAGGCATATTTTCATTGCGGCGACATCGCCGACGAGAAACAG
>JAEWVL010000280.1 GCA_023396665.1 Spirochaetota bacterium | reverse complement strand
AACAAGCACACTTGTCAGGCACCACGCCGAAGAACTGGTAAAGAAAATGTCAGAAGACTGTGCAACATGCAAAACGGGGGATAAAGTGGTCTTTTCCGAAGAGACGATACTCTCTCTGAACAAGCTGAAAGGGCAGCTGAGGAAATTCTGAACAAGGGCACCGCTTTCAGACGGGAAAGGGGAAATGAAAACCAGCCAGGGCCGCGGCCCTTACGAAGTCTTCCGGCTCAGTTATCTTCATCGCAAAATGATCACCGTGAAACAGCGCAACCGCCTTGCCGAGTGAGTGTACGAGCGAGATGTCATCTGTCACCGTAAGCCCCGCGGCTTCGGCCTTCTCATGTGCTTCTTTAATTATTGAGAATCTGAAAGCCTGTGGAGTTTGCGCGCAATAGAGTTTTTTTCTGTCGGGAATACTCTCAAGAACTTCCCTTTCGCAAACATAAACCGTATCAGCCGACGGTATCACCGAAGCCGCGGCACCAGAGCCGGCGACAGCCTTTACACAGGCTGCTATTGTCGATTGTGACAGCATGGGTCTGGCGGCATCGTGAAAAAGCAGAACATCATCACCGGAAAAATCAAGCGCGGCAAGCGCATTGCGCGACGAATCCTGCCTTCGTGCTCCGCCCTCTACAAGAGCCTTGAACTTGCCGATCGCGTATTCGCCCGCAATGCGTTCAACACTGGCAAAATGGGCTTTCGCGGCAACGACCACTATGTTGTCGACCAGAGGCGAACACTGAAACGCGGCAAGAGACCAGGCCAGCACCGGATGTCCCGAAAGACCGGCAAATTGTTTGGGAATCTCGCTTTGCGCCCTGCTGCCGCTTCCTGCCGCAAGTATTACCGCTGTAACCATTGTCCTCTCCTTATTTCTCCGTATCGCAGGCAACAGTTCAATTGATATCCACCTGCTTTCGCAAACGTTCCTGATCGGCAAAACGGCGTGACAGTTCCCGCTTGTGTTCGATCAGATCCACTCCGGTTGTTATGAAAAACCTATCCGCCCTGTATTCCAGAAGCTTTGTGTACTGATCATAGGCCTCTTCGTAATTCTGAAGATTGTAAGCGCACTCGGCATACAGATAATGATAGATTTTATCGTAATCGCCCTTGTCGGTTTTGATGATTTTTAGCGTCTGATAAGCCTTATAATAATTCTTGTTGTTAAAGAGCAGTTTTACCTTGCCGATAATTCCGTTTGTATAATAAGGATCCTTTTGCAGAGTGTATTCGTAATATTTCTTCGCGGTCTGTTGACGGTTCATTCTGAGAAACACGTCACCGAGAAAAATATACGATTGCAGATAATTCGGATCGAGCTGCGCCGATTTGCGAAAATTATCGATGGCGAAATTGTAGTCACCCTGCAATTCATAGGTTTGCCCCGACAAAAGCCAGGCCAGAAAATATTCCGGCACGATCTGTTTGGCCTTTGTCAGATGGTGCTGCGCCCTTCTGAAATCGAGCAGATGCATATAACATTTTCCGATATTGCAGTGATACGGATAAAACAAGGGGGCGTGTTTCAGCGCATCCTGAAGAATCGGAACAGCATCACGGTAGTTGCCCTCGGCCATGAGCTTTGCAGCCTTGTTGTTGGCATCGGCGGCCAACGAATCGCCTTCACAAAACAGAACTTCGCCTTCGCGGTAAATTGCTTTCGGCTTTTTCGCATCAGCGGTGCCCTGTGCAGCTGAAAGGGGGGATACCAATACGCACAGCAGCAGAATCAGCGCCCCGCATGGAAAGATTTTATTCGAGTGCTCAGTTATAGAGGGCATATCCCCCCCCGAAATATACGAGAACATTGCCCAGAAGGGCATTATCGTTATCACCGTTGTATTCGGCTTCGGGCAAGGGTGTTAATCTTGAAAAAGAATCCGTTTTCAGACTTCTGAAACTGAGGTTTATCCCCCCTGTTATGAAGAAGCCGCTGGCAAAATAATAGATACCCGAGACATCCAGCCCGTAGACGAAAGCCGCTTGTTCCGCTTTCTTTTGCCCGACTTCATCGAACAATGCGGCGACAACAGGCGCCTCATTCAGCGTTCCGACGGAAAGGCCGGCGAAGGGGGCAAAAGCCACATCATACTTTTTTCGAACTGTCAGATGATACACGGGAGCGAGGGCGACGGAGAAGTCACTGAAAAGCACCTTATTCTGATTATTGAGATCTTTACCGAAAGCCGAACGCTGAACAATAGTGTTTCTGGCCAACAGCACGCGGGCTCCGAAGTGGTCGCGAAAAACATACTCGCCAAACAGTGAAAACGAAGACGAAAAATGGTTGAGCGCCACTGTCTTCGTCACTTCCGCTTCCTGAAAGGTGTAGACTGTTCCATCGGCAAAATCCTCTTCTGAATTCACGAGAGCACCGAAAGGAAAGCCGAAGGCAAGCGTCGCTCCGAAGAGAATCTGCCCTTTATACGCCCCGATCGGACTTTTATCGAGATCCTCCAGCCGGGCTATTCCGGTTAAAAGCGGAAACAACAGCGTCACTGCAATAAATAGAATTTTGTTATTTCTCATAATTATTATTGAAAAAGAGCTCTCTTTTCCTTTCATGGTACATGCTTATCGGTAAAAAGTAAAGATATTCACCGATTATCGTGCTTATTTGCCAATAGAAAAACGCAGGACTTTTACCAATGGCTGTCAAAAAGAAATTAGACAATTCGCTTAAAAAAATTCTAATCGTCAACTATGAATATCCGCCATTGGGCGGGGGCGGCGGTGTTGCCACCCGTGATCTTGCCGGCGAATGGGCAAAAAGCGCTCAGGTCGATGTTCTGACTTTGTCTTTCGGCGACCTTCCCGCTTATGAAGTGGTGGATAATGTATCAATATACAGAGCACGTATACTATTCAGAAAATCACGCGATGTCGCGACATTTTTCTCGATGTTCTGTTACATCGTGACGGGCTTTTTTGTCGGGCTTCGTCTTATGCGCCGTAACAACTACGATATCATCAACACCCATTTTGCGCTTCCCTCAGGGCCCTTGGGGCTGGTTCTTTCAAAATTGTTCGGTGTTCGCAACGTTCTGTCGCTTCATGGCGGCGATATTTACGATCCTTCAAAAAAACTTTCCCCTCACCGCAGTATCATTTTCAGAACACTCGTCAATATGGTTCTACGCAACGCGGACAGTATTGTCGCGCAATCGACAAACACACGCGATAACGCACTGAAGTTCTATCGTCCCAGACGTGAGATCGGCATTATCCCCCTTCCCTTTCTGGCACCGGAACCGCTAAAAACCACAAGAAAGGCCTTGGGAATAAAAAAAGACTCTTTCGTTTTTGTCTTTATCGGCCGCCTCATCAAACGCAAGGATATTGCGACAGCGCTTCGCGCCCTCGCGCTTCTGCCTTCACGTAATTGGATATACTGCATCATCGGCGAAGGCCCCGAGCGAAGCATGATCGAATCACTCTCGGCACAACTCGGCATCGAAAAAAACCTTCGTCTGCTCGGATTCGTCGACGAAAAAACAAAATATGAATACCTTTCGCTGAGCGATTGCATGCTTGTCACCTCTCTTCATGAGGGTTTTGGCATTATCTTCATGGAGGCCATGTATTTTGCAAAACCGATTGTCTGTACAAATAACGGCGGGCAGGTGGATTTTCTGAAACAGAAGAAAAACGCACTGTTATGCGATGTAGGCGACAGCGAAGGTTGCGCACGGCATTTGCACACGATTATGACAGACGCAAAACTTCGTGAATCGCTTTGTCAACGGAACAGCCGTGAAATTTCGCGTTTCTTTGCCCCGGCGGTGGCGGAACAATATATGCGGCTTTTCGAACAAATTCGGAGGAAACGTGAAAACGATAGCCATACTGACAGAAGATAACGAACTCTACGAATCGGGCACGGCAGAACTTTCGCTACAATGTGTCAGATACAGATCGATCAACGCCCTCAGAAACGAAGACCATTCACTGCTTATAATTGATGCGGACATTTTCATTGACGACGAATCTTTTCAGTTTGACCTTTCCAGAATCAGAAAAAAAACCCTTTCACTTCCCGTAATTCTCGTTGTAAAATCAACACATAAGGAAAAACTTAACTTCGACTGGTTCTTCGATGATTTTATCCTGTACCCCTTCCGTAAGAACGAACTCTCCCTGCGCGTAAAAAAGAACCTTCCCGGCAGTGAGGTCGATCAATCACACTCCATTAAGATCGGTCACATCGAAATTAATCTCGATGAATATGTAGTTTCCCACAACGGAAACAAAATTGATTTCACCTACAAGGAATTCGAGCTGCTCAAATTTCTTCTTCAAAACAGGGGCAAGGTTTTCAGCAGAAAAGAGCTTCTCAGCAGAATCTGGGGTGTCGAATATATCGGGGGAACACGCACCGTCGATGTCCATATCCGCCGCCTTCGCGGTAAACTGGGTACCGATTTTAACAGTCTGATCGAAAC
>JAEWVL010000166.1 GCA_023396665.1 Spirochaetota bacterium | reverse complement strand
GGGGGGAGATTCCTCCTGGCCGTATCCCCCCCTTCTGGAGCTGCACTGCACCTGTTACACGGCAGTTTCATTTTTTAAGGAAAGTGCAGGCGGGCGAAATCGTTGACTTTTCAGCGGCAGCGCTTACTTTTGCCTCATGATAGCAATTACTGTCACAAACCTCATCTCGCGTTTCATGATTATCTTCGCAGTCGGCGCGACGCTCGGCTGGGTGCTCGAATTCATTTACCGCAACACGACGATAAAAAGCGAAGATGTGATCAACCCCGGTTTTCTCGGCGGCCCCTATCTGCCGATCTACGGCTTCGGCCTCGTATTGGTGCATCTTTTCGCCTCGCTCGACATCACGTTCGCACCGGCCGTATTGCTGTTCACGTTGTGCGCGACCCTTCTTGAGCTGCTGACGGGTGTTTTCTTCTATAAATTTTTTCATCTGCGCCTCTGGGACTACACAAAAGAGCCCTTCAATCTGGGGGGGCATATCTGTCTTCGTTTCAGCTTCTACTGGCTGCTCATCGGCGCTGTGTCACTGCGCTTTCTGTATTCCCTCACCGAATCGGCGATATTGTGGATGCACTCGCATGCGCACTTTTCTTTTTATCTCGGCGTGTTCTACGGCGTGGTGCTGAGCGACATCGTCAACTCGTTCAATATCGCCTCGACCCTCTCGAAGAAGCTGCGCGATCTCAAACAAAACGGCCTTCCCCACATTCTCGATTACGGCAACTTCGGTCTTCACCTTCGGCGGGCCCAGAAACTACTCAGGGAAAGAAACGTACTCTCACGCTTTCTTCTGCCCTTCGGTTCTTTCAGCAGAAAACAGATGGAAGTGCATTTGGATTCTTTCTTCGAGAAACTGAATTTTTTCAAATTGGGAAAGTGACAGACAGTCTCCCGCCTGGCGGGAGACTTTTGTGCAGAACACCGACAGATTCTAAGGAAGAATCTGTTTCGGGAAATTCGTTTCGACTTCCGTAGTCGTGTTGACGGGCGTATCACTCGAAGCGAGAAACACTTCGGAATCGAAGTGCGCGAGAAAGGCTGCGAGACGCGTTTTTTCATCGGCACTCAGCTCCAGATAATTTGCGACGGCATCGCTGCCCGTCCACGCCATCGGAATGGAGGCCGCGCTGCATTTTGCCGTATCGGCCTCGAATGCTCCCGTCTCGTTATCGACACAGCCGTCTTCGGTCGTACCCGAGTTTGTGCTGAATACCGTGTAATAGCTGCCCGGATTGAACTTGCCGCTTTCGATATCAATGCCGCCTACGCCTATAGCGGTAACACCGTCGATGCCCCCGCCGCTTTTCGGGGTGATGTGTTTAACAGCGAATTTATGTTTGTTCACATTGACCAGCAAAACGGTGCGCTGCAGTACGGTGTCGGCACCCGCATAGTTATAGGCGAGCAGCGTCGCCTTGCCGTCCGAAATGGAAGTATAGACCTGAAATATGTCGTTCTGCCCGGGATCGCTTACCCCGTTATAGGGCACACGATAACGGCTGGTCAGGGTTGCCTGATACGAAGCGTCGGGATCGACCGAATATGTGTGATAGACGTTTTCCTCGTAGCCGCTTTTCTCAATGCAGCTGAGCAGCTCATAGTAATCGAGAACGTATTTTGCCGGATCGCCTCCACTTTGCGCGGCCTTGAAATTACTTTTGGATACGGAAATCTCCGTTCCCTCGCAGCTTTTTTTCAGCCCGCCCGAATACATCTCGGCATGCGCGATTGAGCCGATAAGGGTGTAGCTGGTGAGCTTGTAAGGGTTATTGTCGCCGCCCGGAACCGGGTCGATTCCGGCGGGGCAGAAATCGAAAGTGCCCTCCATATAGCATTCAAGCTTGAAAAGCGACGAAAGCGTGGCGTACTCGCTGATATTGCCGCTTGTCACGCTTTTTGTCGCAGTATCGATCTGCGGAACAGATTCTATCAGCGCAGAGGTGAGCGCGATTGCGATGTCATCATCCCCGTCTTTTGAGCTTTCATCGTCACACATGAGAAAAAAACCGGCCGAAAGAAAAACAAGCAGAAGCACAAACAATCTCTGTTTCATGAACGCATCTCCTTTTGTGACTGCGGCTTTGCATGTGAAATGATATGCCTGTCAATTACCGCAGGAGTATTATTTTGCACCCGGATCAACAAGCCGGGTGATTACAGAGGGAAATTAGTTATTAAAGGGAAAGAATCAATACCAACGGGTGTGAAAATAGAAAAAAATATTATTCATCTGACATATTTTGAGGTGCTTTCGGCAGCGTTCTTTATGTTTGCGTGCGAGTTCTTCCTGATCAGCTTCATAATTCCCCAAGAAGTTTCCTGCATGAAGCCGCCAGAGTTTTGTCATCCCAGGGCTTGTTGATGAACAGATCGAGCGCACCTGAACTTTTCAGCAATGCAAGCTGATCCGAATCGGTTTGACCGGACACAATGACCGTTCGCACTGATGGATCGGCTTTTCTTACTTTCATGATGAATTCGTCACCGTTCATTCCCGGCATGAGCCAGTCTGAAACCACAAGCGCGACACGCACACCCTGGTCTGACATGTCTTTGAACACCGCAAGCGCCTCTGAAGCGTTCATGGCGATTTCATAGCGAAAATGTGAACCAAGCGCCGAGCGCAGTGACTGCCGCAGTGCCATCAGAATGATGGCTTCGTCATCAACAATGAGTACGGCCCGATCAACGCTCATCTTACTCCCTGCAATTTAACGTAATGCAACTGGCAGCCTTACGGTAAAAACCGTAAGGCCGGGATTGCTTACAAAAAAGATATCGCCGCCGTTTCGTTTTGCCAGACGCAACGCCACATCAAGTCCGAAACCGGCGCCCTCTCCCATCGGCCTTGTCGAGAAAAACGGTTCGAAAACCCGATCCTTTATCGATTCGGCAATGCCGACGCCAGAGTCGGTCACAGTTATATGCACAAAATCACCATTCTCATGAGCAGAAATGATGATATGACCCGTGTTTTGCACTGCCTGCATCGCATTCTTGATTAAGTTATATAGTATGGTCTTCAGGTCTTCAAGTCTACAAAATATGTTCAAGTCGTCACTTATTTCAACATCGATTGAAACATCAGGATTTATTTGAATAGTTAATCCGATTATACCCGGTACTACGTCTGTGAGGCGTATTTTCAGCGCCGCATCAGATTCTCCGCTTCTGGCATAGGTACGCAGCATCAGGACAACACGTGATGCCCTTGTGACAGAATCATCGATAACCCTCGCGGCATGTATCGACCAGAGCGTTGCCCGCAACATCGCCATAAAAGTATTCTTTTCAGTTCCGGTCAAAAAAGGCAATGCCGCAGAGACAAGGTCGGCGATGCCGAGCTCAGTAAATTCCTGCGCGATTGAATCGGCATCAACAATCCCGGCTGTCCTCAATTTCGCCTCGGCTATTCGACAGGCGATGCGCTCGGCTTCGGAACCGCACCATCCGGTATTGATTCTATTTTGTTTGACCCGTTCCATCGATTCTCTTATGAAAGCAAAAGCTTCAAGGCTCACATGTGCCGGATTATCTGCAAATGTACCTATACCCGAGTAAAGATTTTCTGTTAACGTATACGATGCCGATGATATGGCTGCCAGCGGGGTATTGAGTTCGTGGCTGATATTCGCCGTCAGACGTCCGAGAGCTGCCAGCTTCTCTGCGACAACGATGCGGTTCTTCGCTTCATCAAGTTCATCAATCGCTTCGCGTAAACTCTCATTGGTAGCCACCAGCTCATCATTCGTCTGTGTCAATTCAGCCGTACGCTCTTCGACCATCAGCTCGAGGCCCGCATTCGCCCGTATCAGAATCTGCCGCTCCCGCCGGCGCATGATACTGTATGCCAGCAACGCAATAAAGATCACTATCAGGAAAGAAATGGCAATTTTTATGGGAATCTCGTAGCGGATCCATCCGCTTTCCGGCAAATACAGTATTTTAGCATCGGGGGGAACAAGGGATGCTTTCACGTCAAAGCGTTTAAGGGCCCTGTAATCGATTGTAGGAACAAGCGCATCCGATTGGCCCCAATGCGCAAAACGGGCATCGTTTTTTAGTATGTTATTTGTTATAGAAGCGGCCTCATGCCCCATCTGCTCACGATCGACGAAACATCCGCCGACAAGACCCGAGCCGAAGGTGTCTATCGTTATTCCGAAATAGGGCATGGGAGCCGCCGCATCAAGCCGCTCAAGTGCCGCCCGCCCGCCCAGCTGTTCACCGTCAGCGAGCAGCCACGACCCGGGCAGAAGTAGCGTCAGTGAATCCGCAGTCGACTCTGATAACGCGCGTTTTACCGTTTCGTATTCGGTATTGAAAAAAGGAACCAGATCAAGATGGGGGAAGCTCATTCGCATAAGTGCAATATCGCTTCGCAATGCGGGAATATGCTCGGGATCAATCGGCGAAGCGACTATGCTGACTCTTTTTGCGGCTGGAAACAGGCTGGCCGCCAGATGCAGCGTCGGGGGAAAAGACATGGAAAGTGTACGTCCGTAGTATCCCTCAATCTTTGAAAAGCGTTCGTACAATGATGCATCTATCCAGTCAAAGCAGTACACGGGAGCTTCATACGAAAGCTTGCGCCGGTACCGTTCCGCCGCCCGAAGAGCATCGCTCGCCTGGGCGAGAATGATGTTGAATCTGATATCGGCATAGCGCCGCTCCAGCATCTCGTCGAAGAGATTACGGGTTTCTTCTGTCTGCGGAAATCTGAAAGTATCCAGCGACTGAAGATATATTTCAGGCCGCCAGCCCCCTGTAAGCAGATCCTGTTTCAGAATTTCAATCACTTTCGCGGTGTCATGTGAATCCGATTCGAAACTCGAGATGTAGAGTATCCGTATCTGGGGATGGGTCGTAGTCTCCGCCCTGACAGCAGCAAAAGACAACAGCAGCAGAAATAAGTTCAACAAACGAAATACATGTTTATTCAGCGAAAACGAAGGGGGGATACCTGTGAGCCGAATCAAGCGGGTTATCATAATACATACCGCATTCCCGTTTCAGAGAACAGCACTGCACGGTCATTCGCACAACAGATATTGTTCGCAAATGATAACTCCATAATGCCAGCCTCTACCGGATTGATACCGATACTGTATGCACTATTCATTCAGCGATAACAAACAGGACTCGTTGCGAAATTCCATTCTATACACACTATTGTCAGGCAAGTCAACATTTTTCTTGCATCTTCTGGATTTGTCTGGGATTTGTGATGATCGCAGCCGCTTACATCATTGCATCTATACAATGCTGAATACAGACCGATGTCCGTGCTGCCGCATACAGGGAGTGCGATTATCCATATCAATCGCCTCAACTAATGAAGCGATTTTTCCCGTTGATTCGGTATTTTGCCCGCAATAGAGCCCGAAAGATTGTGCCTGCAAGGTATTATTAATATTGACAATTCGACCACAGTCGATTCATGTAGATTATTGCATCATGTTTCGACTATATTCGAAAGGTGTGAAATGATAGAAAGAACAGCACATATTGAACGAATACTTCCATATATAAACACACCGGTCATAAAAGTGATTTCCGGCATACGCCGATCAGGAAAGAGCGTGATAATGACGCAACTTGCCCAACGGCTGAAAGAGCGCGGGATCAAGGAAAGCAATGTTCTGTATTACAACATGGAGTCGCTCGAGAATGAAACTTTGCGAACCTATGGTGAATTGTATAAATCGGTGAAAGCCGGCTTCAAAGGAAAAAAAGGACCGTGTTATCTGTTCATCGATGAAGTACAGGAGATCCCTTCATGGGAGAGGGTCGTCTCATCAATAATGGCGGAAAACATAGCGGACATTATAATAACAGGATCAAACGCGCATCTGCTTTCATCCGAACTGGCGACCCTTCTGACAGGACGCTATGTTGTTTTTCCCGTGTATCCTCTTACCTATTCTGAACATCTTACATTCAGGGGAAAAGATAAAACAAGGGATAAAGCGGTTCTGGAGCAGGAGTTTACCCGATATCTCTTCTTGGGCGGACTTCCCGGAATTCATCACTTCAACGATAATGAAGAAGTAATTACCGAATATCTGGCTTCTGTAATGAACTCGATTCTCCTGCGTGATGTGGTAATGAGAAATGCGGTGCGGGATCCATCCCTCCTTGAGAAAATATGCCGCTTTGTGTTCGATAACTGCGGCAATATCACTACCGCCAAGGGGATCGCCGATTACGCGAAATCACAGAGAATAAAACTGTCCGTCGATACCGCTATCAACTACCTTTCATTTCTTGAAAGCTCGTTTCTGGTGTCGAGAGTGCCGCGCTATGACATAAAAGGGAAACGACATCTTGAGGTGTTCGACAAATACTACATGGGTGATGTGGGACTAAGACGCGGCTTCATCGGCTACAGGGATAATGATGTTGCCGCACTGCTTGAAAACATACTTTATAATGAATTGCTGATGCGAGGATACCGTCCCCGCATAGGCAAGATCGGCGAATATGAGATCGACTTCATCGCCGAAAAAGGAGAGGAGCGAATCTATATACAGTGTAGCTATCTGCTTTCTTCAAAAGCTGCGATAGAGCGTGAGTATCGCTCACTCGAAGCGGTGAAAGACAGTTTTCCGAAATACGTACTCTCTCTTGATCCCGTCATGCAGGGAGTGCGCAATGGTATTCGTCATCGACGAATAGAAGAATTTCTTATAGCGAAGGACTGGTCACGATGAGCGCAAGACCGAGTGAATCGACGCGTGCGAGAAACTTCCCCTGAGCGAGACGGCATTCTCCGAGAGGAACAAGAATGCTCCGGTCATCCCATGTGAAGTTCGGCCAATGCTTCTGCTGCCAGATATAGGTGATACGATTATTCATTTGAATCGCCTCAAATCATGAAGCGATTATTCCATCTAATCGCTTCATGCGCAAGCACTTTTAGGGGATGAATGGGAAATTCAAGCGTCTGTCATGGGGTGAGTTGACGGGTTCAGCGAAGAGTGAGGAGCGCGGGGAGTAATCGCTCGCGGGTGAGCGAAAGGAGTACTGTATTGTGCCCGTTTGCAGCAACTATCATTCTTCTATAAAATAATCAGAATCGAGTTTCTTTAGCAATATACTCTTACTCAAAGAGACTCCGACATTATATTCAATCATTAATTCTGTTAGTTTAGCACCATCTATAAGTATAATTCTCGTATCAATTTCTTGAACAAATTTCATTGCAGAAGATTGAAACTGTGAGGTTGTTATAAAAATACCTTTTCGAGCCTTTTTCGCTTGTAGAGCACCGGCAAACTGCTGAATTTCTGAGCCGCTGATTGGGTTCTGCCAGCGTTTAGCTTGCACATAAATAATGTCAAGGCCGAGTTTATCTTCTTTAATCAAACCGTCAATGCCGCCGTCACCCGATTTACCTGTAACTTCAGCATACTCATCGTTTGAAGAACCATAGCCCATTGCCAACAATAGATCAATAACCAAGTGTTCAAAAAATGAGGCTGAGTTCGACAAAACCCGCTGTAAAAGCTCTGATTTTAGCTCTTCATTTATCTGTCGCTGCCCCAAATCTATTAACTCATCCGGAGTTCGTTCAACGATATCTGCGGATGGATTTATTACTTCGGATTCATCAGAAACAGTACTCCAAGTTCTCTTTTTTTCTTTTAAGACCGTGTTTTCAATGAGGAACCTAATATTAATGTTGGGTTTCTTTGATGCCAATTTCTTACCAAAATCAGTAATTGTATAAATGGATCGTCGAGGGGAAACCAGAATTTCTGCCATTTTGAAATACGCAACTGCCCATGCGACGCGGTTTGCAAATAATTTTGCTCGCCCCGACGGAATTTTCATCTCAAGCTCTTCGGGTGTGACCTTAAAGTAATCTGTCATCCAATCACGAATTTCTTTCGTCGAATGCTCTTTCTCATCGAGCATGTATTCAATTAGAGGATTCATTATTTTTTGAAAATCTGGTATTGGCATAAAGCCTCCTTGGAATAAGGTGCACAACTACATACAAACGCACCTCACATTTCTCGCTGTCGACCTCAATTCGCTACCCCTTATAGACTTCCAACACATCTACGCCATTCGTCAGATTACCAATACTGCGAAACAGGCAGAATTGCGGGGTTTGTACTGGTTGTGAAATAAACTGCGCCCCAGAAGAGGAGCACAGGTATCACTGAGAGGGCGGCAATTCTCAGCGGGGCGATGGTCACAACTCTTCAAAAATTATTTACTTTAATACATATTGACTAATGATCTTATTAAATTTAACAATATCAAAAGTTCCTTTTATCTCAAATCTAACTTTTCCAACTGAGCTGATGAAGATGTCAATTTCACAATCTAAATCTAATGTTCCTGCAGTCTCAACTGAAAATGTTTGAATTTTACTGTAAGGAATTGAAGTATAATCTACTTTTTTTCCAGTAATTCCTTGTACGTTAGCTGCTATAATTCGTTTATTTGTAAAAACAAGTTGGTCACGAATTGTTTGAAAACATGATAAAATTTCTTCTCCGTCAATTAAAAACTCATTAATTGGTTTTAACATTTTACCAATGTCAATTGGAGTTAGCTTAAATAGAACACTTTTGTTAAAATCGATCATCTTTTTACCCCTTCGTAATTTTTTTATTATGAACAGATGCTCAATATCCTATCACATCTATTTATAAAGTCCTGTCACTAATCAGAATACTGACCCCTTTGTATTCGGTATGCTGACCCCCCTATTTTTGTTTGAAGCTCATCGAATTTCGTGCGCCTGTCGATAACTTTTTCCCTGCATCTTGATTTTATGCGCGTTATGAAAAAGCCTGTCAAGCATGGCCGATGCGATGACAGGTTCTGTGAACAGTTCATGCCATTTTGAAATAACACGGTTACTGGTGATGATGATCGAACCGTTTTCATAGCGCTCTGAGATAACTTCGTTGAGGATATTCAGCATCGGATCAGTGAACGCGGTCATGCCCCAGTCGTCGAGGATGAGCAGATCCGGCTTGATAAAGCCGTCCAGCTTCTTCTGGTAGGTTCCATCAGCTTTTCCGCTGTAGATGGTCTCCAACATCTTCGCGGTACGAATGAAGAGCACCCGGTATCCCTTTGCGCAAGCCTCAAGGGCAATAGCCTTCGCCAGACAGGTTTTACCGACACCTGCGGGACCAGCAAAGATGATGTTCTCGCTTCGCTGTATGAACTCACATGTTGCCAGATTCATGATCTGTTGACGGTTGATCGATGGATTGAAATCGAACTCGAATTCGGCAAGATGCAGAGTTCTGCCGAGGTTCGCTCTTTTTATTGTCAGCTCTTTTTTCTTGAATCTTCTGCGGTCACACTCGTCCTGGGTGAGCAGCAGAAGAAAATCAATGTAGCTTGATTTGTGTTTGATAGCTTCAGCGTTTCTTGCATCAAGAGTATCAGCCATCGCACTCAGACGAAGCATCTTGAGATTTGTTTTGACGGTGTTGCTGGTTTCCATTTGTTAGTTCTCCTTTGTCATTTCATACAGGTTACGCGCATAGGAAGCATCAAGTGCTGTCGCAATATGTACGGCGTTCCCGGTTGTTTCTGAATCAAGGCGTTTCTCGAGAATATTTTTGATGCCGTGATAGGTGTAATTGCCAAAGTGTACGGCACGCTCGCAGGCGCGTTCCAGCCGTTGCCGGTCAAAGCGTTCACCAAGGCGCAGGATGTTCTGCGCCGAACGGAGATTTCGTATCGGTTCCTCACGCAAAAGCCGGGTGATTATCCGCTCAGTGTTTTGTCCGTACTGTTTTGCTTTTGCAATGCAGTAGTCGGTGTCGTGACGCATATAACGGTTCGAGTCGGGGGGATAGTGTAACGGATTGCTGCTTCGTTTCCCGGAACCTACCGTACGATGCACGCAAACGGCCTTATTTTCGCGGAAAATGACGATCTGAGAAGCTGTTTTCCTCACCCACAGGTATTCTCCGCGAAACTCATATGGGGCACTGTAGTAGGCATACTCGCATTGAATATGGATGTCTTTGTTAACCTTGAGATGTTTCCATACGGGGATTTCAAATCTCTCAGTGCAAAGAGGCCGTAATTGCTGTTGCTCATCACGTTCAAACAGCTCTATCGGACGACGCCGTGTAGTCCCGTGAATCCTCACGCGCGCGGTTGTCTCATTCCACTGCGAAAGCTGTCGATTGGCATCTTCGAAATTCTTGAAAGAGCGAAGCGCAAAAAAATTGTTTTTAACGTACTTGACTCCCGATTCGACTTTTCCCTTGTGTTGCGGTGTTCCCGGCAGACACGGGTCAATCTGAAATCCGTAGTGGCCTGCCAGGTCGGCATAACTGCGGTTGGCCTCCGGATCGGTGAACGAGGCCTTGATGATCGCGCTTTTAAGATTGTCAGGAATGATGATCTTCGGAACTCCGCAGAAATGTTCGAACGCATGTATGTGGCATTCACACCATGTCTCTATCTTCTGGTCCCTGACGATCTCGTAATAGGCATCACGGGAATATCCCAGCACCATGACAAACACATAGGCCTTGACTTCACATCCGATTTTTTCGTCAAAGATCCTGCCACAGTGTCCGAAATCAACCTGTGCGATTTCTCCAGGCTTTGTCTCGATACGGAATATGACCTTCTCCTGGTCCTTTCTGCATTTATCGGCAAAGCGCAAAAATGATGAATAACTCCCTTTGTATCCCATTGCAACAAGCACTTCGTGCAGGCGAAGATGGTTTTCACATTCACCCGCCATCTGCGAGATGTGTTCGTTGCGTTCTTCGAGCCACCTGAAATTCGCAGACCGCTCCTCGGCCCGCAGCCGGTAAAACTCGTTGAACAACAATTCTTTATTTGTTTTCAAATCCGGGTTACGGTCGATAATACGGTCGAGCTGTACCCGGTATTTCTTGACCGTATTTTTGGATATCTTTCTCGTCCGCGCGATCTGTTTAACAGGAACTGCGGTGAGTAAATCCTCGATTACATCCTGTAGTTTATACATGTCTAGCACCCTCTTGTCCATCGGCCCTCCAGTTGAAAGGCACCATGGTCATTTTTT
>JAEWVL010000158.1 GCA_023396665.1 Spirochaetota bacterium | reverse complement strand
GATCAATACCGCCTTAAGAAAAGCGGCGCAGCCGTTTTTACCGAACACGAGCGTAATTTTCCTGTCAAAATCGTCCCGAAGTCGAAAGAGAAACCCCCCCTTGCTTCTTCGGGCATGTGTGCATCGGGCAGTGTATTCGATACCGTCTCTGATCAGCGAGCGTTGATAGGCTGAGTCGGCCTCAATCTTTCTGAGCGAGTGATAGATGACAGTGCCGTTTTCACTGACAGGAAAAGTTGTATAGCAGATGGCCATGCCTTTGCTTTCTCCTGAATAAAAACGAACGCGATTTGAATAGCGTGATGCCGCGACTGAAATCACTTTACCGTCATCGTAAGCGGCATAGGCGCTTTCTTTTATCCGGTTGTTGCAATGCATCAGAATAAAAGAGAAAATGACGAGCACTGTCGTCCCGATGAACAGACGGCGATTAACGCGAATGATCGCAATAAGTCCGGCCGCGGCGATTGCAAACAGAATGATCGAAACAGTCAGAGACAGGCGTGAAGAAAAGCTAAAATAATCTTTCAGCGTACACGTGGCCGCAACAAGACAGAAAACCGTGCAAAGCGGCAATTCGAGTATTTCCCGAATACCTTTGAAGCTGCTTTGCAATGCTGTTTTTGTGTTAGTGTTTCTTTCAGTGCTTTTAGAGGTTTCCCAGTCTGGTGAGAACTCCTGCGCTGATACCGTACGACGTTTTTGAAGAATCATGACCCATCCCGAAATATCCAGTGGAAAATTCGATATCGGCGATGAGCAGCAGATTTGAGTTGAAGTGGTAGATGCCTCCCGTGTGAAGAAGAAATCCGGCTCCGTCATACTTTTTTGTAGCCGGGGGGATTTCGCAATAGGCACCGACACCGCCGCCGAAACTCAGAGAATCTGAAAAATCATGGAGATATTTCAGTTTTCCGGAGAATCTGGTAGCGGTGACACTTGTTGCCGATTCACTCTGTGATCCGATTGATACCCCTGTTTCGGTCTGACCGCAAAAGGGGGGAATCAGAATTATCATGCAAACGGACGGATTGACGTAGTAGCCCTTTGATGAGACACTCTTTTCTGAGTCACCCATCCAATCGTTATATTCGACTTGTGCCGCTCCGGCTCCTACGAGCAGTCCCCCGTAGGTAATGAACTTGCCGCTGGTAACACCCCTGCGGGAGCGCGGTTTCTGTTCTGCGGGAGCGGGAGGCAAAAGCGGTTCAGGTTCATCATCCCGCTTTTCGTCGATACCGGCGAGAGGATCGCTGGCAAGCGGGTCCTCTCGCTCCGCCTCAGTAGCCGGGGAAACATCCGGCTGCTCCTCAACCGGTGTCTCCTGCACTGCGGGTGGCGGCACAGGAGGCTCCATTTCCTGAGCTGCGGCAAACGGAGCAAGAAGTGCGAGCGCGCCGAAGAACACATTCAGGCAAAACGCACGCTTGTTCATAAATCAGCGCATATTCAGCGGATTTTTTACAAGCTGTGCACTGGGTGGTGCGCTGAAATCGAACATACCGCTGGGAAGCCCGAGTCCGGTCTGCACACCGGAAAGCTGTACGGAAAATCCGCCCCCGGAGGCCCTGTCGAATGTTGCGCTTCTGAGAAGATAGCTTGAATCGCAGACAAGGGTGATTTCTTCATACGGTCCGCTTGAATTCACCTTGATGGTTACTCCGGAAGCGCTTTCACTTGCAATCGCGTTTCCGCTTACGAATGCCGCTATTCCGCCGGAACCGCCGCCACCGAGATCCTGAACGCCGCAAATCGCGCTTGCGGGGTCATACACCCAGAGTTTTTTCCCGTTTGAAACGATTGTCTTTCCGTTTGAAAACTGAACAAAAATCTTGCCGGGAGAAAGATAGCTGAATGTACCGGTGAGCTGTTCGCCGCCTCCGGTAGAAAGAGATATCATCCCGCGCATAGAGTGAACGCCGAACATTCGGCTGCGGAATTTTGACAGTGCATCGCTTCCCGAAATTGCAAACAGGGGAAATGCAAAGATCAATAAAAGAAAAGTGGTCATAAGTGCTTTTGTACAGTTTTTTCCTGTTTTTGCATGATTGTCAGCAGGACGCGCAGAAATGCATGTTCTGCTGAGCGCCTCGGTCAATCTGCTTTGCTTCATCGCATTTTTCATATCGTACCTATATAACGTTTTTCACGGATCTTTTGACGAAAAATTTTTCGTAAATTACAAAAAAAACATGGTGCGGATTTTTCAACTACATTAATTATCAGTGCGGTAAATCGGCATTTTCAATGTGATTTTTTGAAAATACTGTTCGCCAGGTCAAATGAGCGTAACATGTGTTTTTTTTACTTCAATTGTAAAGAAAAAAAGGGGGATAAGGGCATAATTTCTCCCTGATCCGTCAGGTTTTGAGCCAGGATGAAGAATTTATCATAATCCAGACATTCTCCGTCTGTACTTCGAAGAATTCAAACGAAAATGAAGCTAATCGGATCGGGCACCAATTATTCGAGCTTGCCAAAATAAATTTTTTTCTATATCTCCTTGACAAGAGTTGTGACAAAAATAACATTTGAGTCGCCTGAATAAAATTGTCATTGTGTCGGAAAAATACGCGATAATGCTCACTATTCAGGCAATTGGCGAATGACAGGGGTTCCCTTTTGGGTTCTTTCATCACAGCAAATATCCGGCAATATTGCCCCCCTTTGTTTACGGGCGGGTCTCACATAATAGAGAGCCGCGGCGCGGCCTTGTACGCCCCTCCGCGTAAATATGCAATTTTTTTAAACAATCAAAGGAGAGTTACCAAATGGGTAAATCTATGACAATGGATGGGAACATGGCCGCTGCGCATGTATCCTATGCATTTACCGAGGTTGCCGCTATTTATCCGATCACTCCGTCTTCACCGATGGCAGAGTACACGGACGAATGGGCAGCAGTCGGCAAAAAAAATATATTCGGCGAACCTGTCAAACTGATGGAGATGCAGTCCGAGGGCGGCGCTTCGGGAGCGGTGCACGGTTCGCTTCAGGCGGGTGCGCTTACGACGACCTATACTGCATCGCAGGGACTCCTGCTGATGATTCCGAATATGTACAAAATTGCCGGAGAGCTTCTTCCCGGAGTTTTCCATGTGACAGCGAGAACGCTTGCTTCCCATGCGCTTTCAATATTCGGCGATCACGGTGACGTGTACGC
>JAEWVL010000152.1 GCA_023396665.1 Spirochaetota bacterium | reverse complement strand
ATGGAAGTTAAAATTTTTTCATATTCTCTGACAGTAATGAATTCGTCTCTATGGATATTGTGTTCATCACCGGCTTGAGTGCATAACTGATTGTAATATCGAATAATGACTTCTTTGATGCTTTCTCCCTTTCTGAGGGCGGATATTGCGCATTTACTTTCTTTTTGTATAAAAGCAATATTGTCCGGTTTTGTTCTTATACCCTTTTTCTTTTTCGCGGTCATGATAATAACCATGTTAAGTGTAATGCATGCGCTTATTGAAATGAGAATGAAGCGGATATTCAGAAGTGTTTCTGAATCTGAAACTGTTTTGTGTTTATTCACAGTAACTTGTTCAGTTACCGGATTCATATTGTTCGGGTATCTGTCTGTTCCCGGCTTTAGCAATCCGAAGATAATGAAAAAACTCATGCAAAGCAGGAAGGCAATTGCAATATACAGCAGGGATTTCAATCGCATTTTTTTGCGATACCTGATGAACATTGCTGCACTAACAGCCACATTGAGCAAAGAAACAATGATCATAACGGTTTTGGGGTGAATAGTAACTGAACTCATCTGCGATCGGGAAATTGCAGCTGTGTTTTTCGTATCACTTGACAAGGCTGAGTTACGAGGTGGTAATCCCGTCCTGAATCGAAGACCATCAATACCCATTGACAGTACAAGAACAAGTATCAGTGAACTGCCGGTATAAATCAGAATCTTGCGTTTCTGTTCTTCGAACATTAGTAATTTTCCTTTGCTAGATAGACAACTGTATCGTGAAAGAAGTGTTTGTCAGTCTTGATTTAATAGTCTAAAGTGTGTTATCTTGAGAGACCATCTTGCTGTTGCGACTGATCTTTTTTCTTGTTCGATAAATACATATAACAACTGTTACGAAAAGGAAAGTAGCAGTACCTGAAAGAATCATTACTATGAAAGTGTTTTCGTTCCCACCCATCCAATCGTCCGATGGGTCGTTATTTAACCAGGTAAGGAGCAATTCTTCGGTTACACCTTTCCCTCCGATTTTAACTGGTACTGAAGTGGCTCCCTCCCATTTCGCGGTAACGGTTTTTTCAGTTAATGACACTATAAATTCTTTTTCAAAATTCCGATCAAAAACTACTCTCAAAGAAAGCGTTTCCGGAATGAAGACCATCGAACACAGAGTTTTATATGATCCTCCGCTTGCGGCTGTTCTTTCAAGAATACGCATCGCCGCATCTCCATTCATACCCGTCGAATTGCGCGCTTTCTCAATATCCTGAACAGCGGTGCGATACCTGTCTTCGCCGGGCCCGTGTACCTTATCCGGCGGAAGATTGTCGAATTTGAATAATTCAAAATTCGTTGTAACAAGATACCCGTTCGGTTCTGAAAGGGATATGAAATTCCCATTCGGGCTTGCCTCGCACGCAAAAGCTTTATCCGGTCCGTAAAATACCCTGTGGATTCTCGGCATTGACTCGAAGAGATTTACGCGATTGACATGTGCAAGAATTTCGTCAATGGTACGAAGCGTGTATACCCACGAACCAATGGAATTAACGCTTACATCTTTCTCGGACTGTTTATGTACGGTAACGCGCTGGGGGTATAACAGCAGCATGGCGGTATGGATGCCGTCAGCGGTAAAATGTCCAATTCGGGACCAATTACCGTCCTCAAACATCTCGAAAGCCAGTAAATCAAAGCCCTGACCTTTGTAAAAGCGAAACCGAAGACTCCTGTCTGGGTAGTCAAAATTATAACCGTACACCGGCGTTTCGGAATAATCGGCAAAGCTTGTACATGAAAAAATTCTGAATGGTAGAAATATAACAGTAATGAGAAAAAAATACAAACTTAGATAACACTTTTTCATGATCTACATCTCCCGTTAATGATGGTTGTTAATGTTATTCAGATAGTGAATCGTGTGCCGGAGCACAGGATTCGCTATCTGATCCCCCACACATGGCAGATAATTCGATGTCTCGGATGTTGCTCAGTTATCCTGGTTAGATGCCCAAGTATTTACCAATTGACTGTAGCTGATTCCGAATTTTTCGGCAATCTCTATGGCATAACTGTTTCCGGTCGGACACATTTTCTTGACCTTGTATGTCCGTTTGTGTGATTCTTCATTTTCTGTTTTTTTATCAACGAGGGTTACAAGACTTTTTACCTTCGATTCAATGCCGGTGTTTACAAGATCGTTTGTTACCCTTGTCGAAAGATCGTGAAGATGCGTGACAAAAATCGTGTTGATGTCCAGTTCATTTAGAACTTTCATTATTTCACTTGCGATAAAAAAACTCTCATCAGGATTTGTGCTCGAAAAGGACTCGTTCATTAATAGCAATGAAAACTCTTTCATTCTCATAAAGATAGATTTGAGTCGTCGGGCTTCATCCTCAAATCTGCCGGACTGTGAGGCAATTTTTTCGTCAATATGGAAATGTGTGAAGATGCAATCCACCGGGCTTATCGATGCCTCCTTTGCGAGAACAAGCGCGCCTATTTGCGTGAGTATCTGGTTTTGGCCGATGCTCTGGTTGAACACCGTTTTGCCGCCGGAATTGGGGCCGGTCAGAATGAAGATGCGTTCATTTTTTGCAAAGACGTGATTATTCCTGACAACCCTTTCATTAAGGTTACATTCTCCCTTTTTCAGAAAATCGGTGACAAGATTAATGTTATAACTGTCTTTTACGATATACTCCTTTTTATCGCGTGCTGGAATGCGGGGTTTGCATACCGGCAGCCCCTGATCGCGCAGTGTCAAAAAAAAGTCGGTAAAGCGAACATAAAAAAGAATCTCCTCATGCAGTTGAAGGAAAATGTCAGTTTTCAGTATGTCCAGTTTTTTCAGTTTTCTGATAATTGTCAGGGAGGCTTTGTCCATGATTTTTGCCAAATCCTGGAAGAATGGAAGTTTCATCGCGGGAATTTTATAACCACTGGAATCCGGTTCGAGTATCATATCCTTCACTGATTTCAATGTGGAAGTCATAAGTGGACTGATACCTTCAAATC
>JAEWVL010000107.1 GCA_023396665.1 Spirochaetota bacterium | reverse complement strand
CGTAAGATTTGACCATTTTTCTTAGAGAATCATTCTCTTTTTTTAAGGCATCAATCGCCGTACTGTCACCCATAATTCATTCTCCTTCGGAAAAAGAATAGATGCTCAAGCCGCTTCTCAGTTTCGGTTCAAACCAGGTCGATTTAGGAGGCATTATCGATCCTGCATCCGAAACCCTTATCAGATCCTCTATTGCGGTTGGATACATCGAGAAAGCTATTTTGAAATCTCCCCTGTTGACCAGTCGCTCAAGTTCTTCGGTTCCCCTGATTCCACCGACAAAATCAATTCGTTTGTCACGACGGACATCTTCAATACCGAGAACGGGCTGCAAAACGGTGCGTTGCAGTATACTTACATCAAGTGATTCGACCGGATCATCTCCCACATCAAAACGCGGGGTCAGTTCAAACCACGCACCTTCACAATACATCCTGAAGCGATGTACCTGGCGAACCACTCCGTCGTCAACCCGTGTAACATAATGACTTTGTTCCACTTTTTCAATAAATTGGGAGAACGATAACCCGTTGATATCTTTCAAAACCCTGTTGTATGGCATTATGGCCAAATCTGTATGAGGAAAAATGACAGAAAGAAAATAGTCACATCCGCTTCTGCCCTGCTCTCTTCTGCGTATACCGTTTTTTACGGCGGAAGCGGCACGATGGTGTCCGTCTGCAATATAGAGCACATCCGGTGAGAAAAGCACGCTGATTTCATCGATCAGTTCCCTCGCGGCTATACGGCGCACAATGTGACACACTTCGTCATCTGCCACAAAATCATAAAGAGGGGGAAGTTGCAGTAACTTTTCATAGAGCTTACGTTTTTGATCATCCTGAATATGCATAAGAAAAACCGGACCTGTTTGCGCCTCAAGAGCTTCAATGTGACGGATGCGATCCAGCTCTTTCTCCTCACGGGTCAGTTCATGTTTCTTAACTTTGTTTTCCAGATAATCATCAATCGATACGACGGCAATAATGCCAGTTTGAGAGCGACCATTCATTACAAGTGTGTACAGATAATATGAATCCTCTTTTTCTTTTACAAGCGTACCAGAAGATATGAATCGTTTGAAATTCTCGGCCGCCTTCTGATATACACGATCGTCATAGGGATTTACGTCGTCAGGCAAATCTATTTCGGAACGCGTTATATGATAGAAATTGTATTCCGATTTTGCGATTTTCTTTGCCTCGTCACGATTACAGACGTCATAAGGCAATTCCGCAACTTGTTCCACAAGTTGCGGTGCCGGCCGATAAGGCCGAAAAGGTTTTAAGGTAGCCATTTGCTCTATTCCATTGAATATGATGTACCGTGAATTGTTGAAAATGAGTAAAGAACGAATTTCTTGACACCGACAGGTGTCGTCACTTCAACTTCCTCTCCGGCTTTTTTTCCCAGAAGCGCCTTTCCATATGGCGTCGAGATGGATATTTTCCCCTCTGAAGGATTGCTCTCCGCATCGGTGACAAAAGTTAATGAGAGAAATGCGGAAGATTCGGAATCTTTAAGTTTTACTGTGGTTCCGAAACCGACACAATCAGTGGGAATATCCTGTGTTGATATTGAATTCAAACGCGCAAGCTGTTCGTTTAGCTGGGCAATACGAGCCTTCACAAAACCCTGACGCTCCCGCGCAGCATGGTAATCTGCATTCTCCTTGAGATCGCCATGTTCACGCGCTTCCGCTATTTTTTGCGGCAGTTCGACCTTGAATTCGAATTTCAAGGCATCCAGTTCTTCCAGGAGTTCCTGTTTGCGCTTTTCAATATTATTACTCATCACATACCTAACCTGTAAAAAGCAATTTTTACCCGATAGTTCCGATAATTCCGATAATTCCAGGCAGCGAACACAAAGATAACTCCCGACTCAAACCCAGATGCAGTTTGCGAGTACGTTTAGCAAGTATTTTGCAAAAAAAAAGCGGGAAATTATCTGATAAACCGTGCATGACAAAAGAAATGGAAAGAACCGTCCACCTTCTCATGTGCCGCCGCAGGCACCAAACAGTATGACCTATGCCCTCGGAATATTTATCAGAAAACACTGATAAATTAACTTTTTTATGAAGATTTACCCCATTTTATGCAATATTACAGGAAAGTGTCAAACAAAATACCATAAAGCGTCTCATAATAGCGAATGGATGTGCTTTTTACATTATTATTACAGCACAAATATATTGTTGCCGATAGAGAGGAAGAGGTTACATATTTAAAAGGGTGATCGATGAAACTTTTAATCGCATATTTTGATCCACAGATAACAAAGATGTTTGTTTCCAAAACAAACGATAAGGGGGAAAACATCATAGCACTTTCCTCTGTTAACAACTTTGTTGCCCGAGATGAAATTGTTGCGCGCGCAGTTGAAGCAGACAGCGAGGAAGCTGCACGAAGGTATCTTGATCCCGGTTATCCATATTACAAATTCATTCCTTTCGAGAAACTTCGCATTGACTCATCGATATATTTTGACAACAACACAAGAAGCTATAAATCTCACTGGTACGGTTTTGTTGTTATCGATCACGCAAAAAATCTGCGGGTAATGAGTCCCTTGCAGGTCAGCAAAACAAAAACGGAAGCTCATTTTATCATCGTTCCGACAAAAACGCATCGGATTCCGTCTGCTCATGACATAGAAGAACAGCTTATAGCCAACAAGATCACCGAGCAGGTCGCATTAAACAAAATCGAATCGCAATTGACTTCGATTAATGCCGCAGAACAAAAGATATCGAGAATACTGGTCGCGGCCGGCAGAAGAGCTGTCGACGGCCGTGCAGAATACTATGAACCGCTCATTGAACTTGAGAAAAAAGCCGGTAAGTTGCAGCTAAATGGCAGTATCGATTTTAAAGAAATTGATTCTATTCATGAAGTGAAAAAAGGCTTTGAACTTCTTAAGCGCTACGACAAACTCAGGGCTGAAGACGGTGTAACAATTTACGGTGAGAAGATCATCGCGGAAATGCTGCCGCAACAGGGATATCTGAAAGGAGATAACCTTGTTCCTTCAAACTCAAATCCTGAAATATATGTGGCTGCGGTTGACGGCTGTTTGAATGTGAACGGAAAGAAAATTTCGGTCAGCGAAGTGGCCTACTTTCCGGGGGATATAAATTACGAAACCGGCAATGTCCATTTTCACGGAACGGTCAACATCCGCGGAAGTGTGCTTCCGGGATTCGAAGTGGCTGCCGGATCAAACGTTGTTATCGAAGGCAACGTCGATGATGCGCTTGTTACCGCCGGAGGTTCTGTGACCGTAAAAATGGGCATAGCCGGCAAAGGAAACACAAAGGTTATCGCACAGGGTGATGTTACCGCAAAATACATTGTCAACGCAAGGGTGGAAAGCGAAAACGACGTAATCATCGAAGAATCCATCATCAACAGCGAGGTGTTCGCCAATAATCGCGTTATCGTCTCCTCGGAAAAAGGGAAAATAATGGGGGGAAAAGTAACCGCATTATATTCCATTGAAATTGCCTCGGCCGGATCGAATAAAGAGACAGCAACGGATCTGACTGTCGGACGAAATCTGAAAATTGAACGGATACTTGAAGACATCAGAAAGGATATATCAGCTGAAAGAAACCAGGAGCAGGAACTGCTCAATAAGATGCAAAATCTGTTCGGCAAAGGACTTTTTGAAAACCCCAAAGAATTTATAAACATACTTCCCCCTGTGAAAAAGAAGCCTTGTATCACCATGCTTGGCGAACTTTCGGAACAAAAAAGAAAAATCAAGGACTTGATTGAAAAAGAGCATGAAATCGAAGAAAAGCTTGTACTCGAAAAGGAACCGCTTATTATTGTCCATAATACGGTTTTCCCGGGAACTGTGGTGATGGTACGCAAATCGGTTCGGCGAATCGAGAATCCGATTACCAATGCGCAGTTCTATGAGGATCAGACCGACAAGGTTGTCCGTTTCACATCGGCGACACAGGGAGGTTGACATGAGCATGCCCGGTATGGGGGAAATGCTGGTTATCTTTTTCATAGTACTGGTGATTTTCGGGGCTGGCAAGATACCGCAAATCGCAAAAGATCTTGGCCTTGGCATAAAGGAATTCAAGAAAAGCATGAACGATACTGATAAAGAGTCATCCAAAAAAGATAAGAAATAAGAGGCGGAAATGGTTCTTCTTTCCGGCGAAAACACCCCTCTGGGTCAAAATCTTCTGCCAGTTCTCCGTGGTGTACATAGCGTGTGCTCTTTTGGTCCGGACAAGGGGGATATCGCCGATCAGGATTTTCTTGAAAAACTCATCTTACAGATAGCCCCCAGCGTATTTATCAATACAGAGCAATTTGATGATCCTCAGAAAGCCGAACTGAAGTGTGAAGACGCCTATCGGATTAACTCCTACGCTCCCGGAATTATTTCTCAGCTCTGCAAGAAATATAATATTTTTCTGATCCACAAAAGTTCAGCGCACGTGTATCCCCCCCTGAAAAAAACACATCATAATGAAAGCGACGTCAGCGAACCGTCGTCGGTTCTTGCCGATTCACTGTTATTCGGCGAAAAAAAGATAATCGAATCAGGCTGCCGGTACTGCATTCTGCGACCGGCACCGATATTCGGGAAAAACGACAATTTTCTGATGACCTTTCATTCGATGATGACCGAAAACAGGAAAATCAGAGTCATCAAAGACCAGAAAATAATGCCTCTTTACATGCGAGATGCAATAGATAGCATTGTTTATCTTGTTCAAAATCCGGTCGAAGGAATTTTTAACGCGGCCGGTGTCGATGAATGCACAATGTATGAATTTATATACCGCTTTGCCGATCTGTATCAACGCCATTTAAAAAAGGATCTTTCTCCGCAGGTTGAGGAAATCACTTATGATGAATTTGAATCGACAACCGATTTACCGCTTTATCAGCTTCTGAACACCGATTCGATCAATCAACACGTTCCGCTGAAGTACCATACGATTGAAAGCGCGCTTACGGAATTAATTCATTCGACTTTCATGTAATCCGCATCGCTTCTGTACTGCAATTCATACCATATGACGGGTTTTTTTATGAAACTACATAGAAGCAAACAAGACTGCAGCGCTTTACCCGGGGAACATAGCGAAGAGGGAACAGTACTGGAAGTTCACGCAGTTCACGTATTGATTGCGACAGAACCGGCTATGATGTGTGCGGGCTGCTCAGGGCGTAAAGCATGCGGATACAATGATAAAACTCACAAACGTGTTCTCAGCGCAATGTGCGAGATTTCAGTGTCGACCGGTGATCTTGTACTATTCATACCCGGCCGTTCTCCGCTCTTACTGGCAACTCTTATCTATCTTGTTCCGCTTTTGCTGTTTGTATCAGGCGTAGTGTTGTTTATCAATCTCGATATATTTGATGATAATGATCTGAATGGAATAATCGGCGGTTTGAGCGGACTTGTTTTATCGGGTTTCACACTGTATCTGGGAAACAAACGATTTTCAAAAAATATTAAAGCGAGAGTTATTGCGAAGAAGTAAATGATGTGCTCGGGACGAGACTTGAACTCGTACAAGCTAGTGCTCACAAGACCCTCAATCTTGCGTGTCTACCAATTCCACCACCCGAGCTTGTCAGTGTTTCTAACACATATCGCGGATAGTCCTTCAGTGTCAACATTTTTAACTTTCTTCTTTCGGATTTTTTTACATCTTTACCGCGACCAGCAAATAATACAGAAAACCACTCGAATGCAGAAACTACACATCAATCAAATTGTTCTGATAAAGCCGGATCAATCATTATCGAGATGTCGTCAGGAGATGTCACAAGCACATCAAGTGTTATTGTCTTGTAACGATGTTCCGGATCAAGAGAGCTGATTATTCCCATTTCTGAAGAACCGCCATCATAGCCAAGACCGATATAGAGCTGATTTTCATCTTGCAGATACTCCCCGGGTAAACCTTCGCAAACACTTTCAGTTCCGTCAGGAAATTTGAATAACAAAGAGAAGGAATTGACTACGTCAGGTGATTCAACAGCATTGTGGCTATAATACAGTCGTTCTTTCTTTGCATCTGATGCTATCTCACCGCTATACTCATCAAAGCTACTCCAACCGGTAATGGTATCAACTTCTTTATTACTGTACTTCAATGATAAGGGCTCCGCTGTGTTATTCGTTACAAATATCGTATATTCATAAAACTCAAACTCAAAATCTACATCGTCGGCTGATACTTCCGGAAAACTTAAATCAAAACAACCGGAAAACAGCATAGTTGATAACAAAATAAACATAAAAGATAATTTATTGATTTTCATTGCTTACCTCTCAATATTTATTATATTAATATTTATTCAATTAGCAAGCATTTTTTTATAGTAATACCGCCTCTTATATTTGTATTATTTTTTATGCTATAGCATTATCAATAACATCTGACAAAACCTTTGACAGCTCCGCGGATGTGTAGGGCTTCATCAAAAAAGCCCGTATCCCTGTCTGAAGAGCCTTCTCGATAGTATGTTCTTCATTGTATCCGGTACACAAAATCACCGGTATGGACGGTGAAACCGAGAGTATCTTTTCCGCCAATTCAACACCATTCATACCGGGCATCGTCATGTCGGTAATAACAATATCTATCTGGGCGGCATGTTGCGCAAAATACGCAAGAGCTTCAACACTGGAAGTATAAGCAACTGATTCGTAACCCAAAATCTTGAGCAGCTGAGTGCCTGTACTGGCGATCATCTGCTCATCATCAACGAGCAAAATATTTTTTTTTGTGTCCATAATTATTCTCTCGTCCCTTATTTTGATTTCTGATTCCGGTATCTTTCTTCTCACTTGAATGCATTTTCCGGACATCACAACTCGAAAGATAAATGTGTTTTTATTAAAGTCGAGAAAAAGGGAGGATTTACGGATAATTAAACGCCCCCCGCTAATGACTCTACAAGCAGAATTTTCTAAAAGCCTACTGCGTTGCTAAAATCCTTGAGTGAGACCGATCCCTGAAGAAGATTGCGGGCAAGCGCTACAAGCTTTTTATCACCGATAACAGCTATTCCTTTTACTTCAGAACCTTCGATCGCAAGCTGAGCATACCTTTCTTCCGTCACCGACCGAAGTATCTCGCAGCTTTCGTTACGAAGATCACCGGCACAAAAAAGATCGACCCCCGGAATTTTCAGCATAACAGGCGCAGGCTCATCACTGAAACGCTCATTTGATCCAGTTATTGAAAGTGCGGCGATCCGCCCCTGCTCTTTTGAAGCCATCCACAAACCGTACACTCTGCCATCAACTTCAGCACAATCTCCTGCAGCAAAGACATCCGGATCATTCGTGCGCATGGTTTTATCGACGCAAATCCCCCTGCTTACGGACAATCCGCACTCGGCCGCGAAGACGGTTTCGCTTCGAATACCTGTTGACATGATCAACGCAGAGGCATCCATCATCTCACCTGAATTAAAGACAACTTTTTCAAGTGAGTTCCCGCCATCCAGCCGGACAATTTTATCATTGAATATAAACTCAAGGCCACTCTGTTTCAGACGATTTGCCAGAAACATACCGCCTTCACCGTCCAATTGACGTTGCAGCAAGAACGGTTCGCTTTCAACAACGCTTACTTTTTTCACCGCCTGCAAAAGCGAATGTGCGCACTCCAGTCCAAGCAAACCGCCGCCGGCGATTAACACATGATCAGCACCTGTGCAGAATTCGTTTATTCTTTTTGCATCGTTTATTGATCGAAGCGTAAAAAAGCCTTTTATGTCGGTATTTTCAATCGGTGGAACGAAAGGAAGGGCTCCGGCGGCAATCAGCAGCTTGTCATAAGCAAACGAAACGTCACCCACACAATGAAGTCGCTTTGCTGAACGATCAATCGACACTACCTTGCAGCCATAGTGAATCGCAATGTCGTTTTTAACAAAATATTCATCTGCATGAACAAATATGCGCTCGTAATCGAAATGAGCACCGAGACATTCAATCAGGCGTGGACGGAAATAAAAGCGATCAGTTGAATCGGTGACAATCGTCACATCACAATCAGGCTGTTTTTTTCTTAAGGTCAAAGCCGCTTCTGTACCTGCAACGCCGTTACCAATAATCAGATATTTCATAACCAATCTCCGCAATATTCCAATAAACCCGGATTCATAAGCTGATGCAACTCAAAGATGGTACTGAGCTGTGTCATTATTGCCGTCATTCCAGGACGACTGTCTCCCGGGATACATCTGTTTTCAAGAAGTTAATAGGACAACAAGAAAAATTCAAGCGGCAGCCATAACCCTGTTTTATGGTGATTCTCAATTGCGTTGACCCAAAGAGCAAAACACAAAAATTATGTTGATTTTGACACGATAAAAGGATATATAGTCTGTACACCGATTACTGGTAATGTTATTTGATTACTGTAATTGCGATGTTTTACTTCTTCATGGAGGATACTATGGACAAATATGTTTGTACGGTGTGCGGATACATTTATGATCCCGAATTGGGCGATCCCGATAGCGGCATTGCTGCCGGAACATCTTTTGAGGATCTTCCCGATGATTGGGTCTGCCCAATGTGCGGTGTCGGAAAGGAATCTTTTGAGATTTCCGATTAACATTTAAAGGTTGCCATCACGGCAACCTTTTCTTTTCTATGGCACATGTTACATGAAAATCTATATTTGTGACGTAATCGGGTAAAGCAAAAGGTGATGCGTGGTGCTTAACAGAATAATCGATGCAAAAATCGAAAAAGAAGTTTATGAAGGTTATGGTTTGGCTTTCACCGATTCGGGAGCGGTGTTTGCTCCCTTTACAACGAAAGGGGATATAGTCAGTGGCAATGCGGAAAAGAAGGGCAAAGTTTTTTTTCTTTATGATTACTCTTTTACTGAAAAGTCGGATCGCCGTATTGAAGCCCCCTGCCCGCATTATGGAAAATGCGGCGGCTGTTCATACCAACATCTTGAATACGAGGACGAGCTTACTGTAAAAAGGGACATAGTATGCGAAAGCCTCAAGCGCATCGCCAAAAATGACTTCGACGCCGTAACTGTACAAGCCGCAAACAGATTCCATTACCGATCACACGCTACCTTCGTCTCAGATAAAGTCAAACGAGGTCTCTACCGGTGGCGATCACACGATATCGAAGATCTGACACAAGACGGATGTCTGCTTTGCGACAAAGCTGTTTCAGAGGCTTTATTGCATGAAGCACCATTCAACGGATCACTGCGTATAGCGGCTTCATTCGACAAAAGCACACACTCGGGCAGAGATACAGACTATGTCACAGAACATTGCAGTGGACTGATATACCGGCACGGCTCAAATGATTTCTTTCAAAGCAATATATATTTGCGTGAAGCCCTGCTCGCCACAGTAGGCGAATTTCTCGATGCAAAAAAAGAAGATCGCGTATGCGATCTCGGCTGCGGTTG
>JAEWVL010000007.1 GCA_023396665.1 Spirochaetota bacterium | reverse complement strand
CACCAGTACAGTGCTTTGTTATGTATGCGTCAGTCGAAGGAGAAAGCAATGCCTGTTGTCGAATCAAGCTATCGAGCCCCCCTGTTTTTTGGAAACAGACACCTGCAAACGGTAACGCCCGCACTTGTCAGAAAAGTGAACGATGTCAGCTATACGCGAAGACGAATTGATCTGCCCGACGGCGATTTTCTTGATCTTGATTTTTCATGTGTGAGCGCCTCGCGTGCGGTGATCGTTACCCACGGACTCGAGGGAAGCTCCGATGCAGCCTATGTACGCGGCATGGTGCGGGCCTATAATCGTCGCGGCTGGGACGCGATCGCGCTGAATCTGCGCGGCTGCAGCGGCGAAGCGAACAGAAAAGCCGCGACCTATCACAGCGGCAAAACCGAAGATCTTGATGCGGTGGTCGACTACGCGTTCGACAGCTGCAACTACCGCGAACTGTCTCTGGTCGGCTTCAGCCTCGGTGCGAATTTGTCGCTGAAATATGCCGGTGAACGGGGCGCTGCCATTCGCGGGGGGATATCGAGTGTCATCGGTATTTCAGCTCCCTGTGATCTTGTTGCATCGGCACGGGAACTGGACAAGCCGCATAATGCTGTGTACACGAAGCGCTTTCTGCGCTCGCTCATCGGTAAGATGCGGCAGCGGGAACATCTTATGCCGGCCGGCATCACACGGGATTACGATTCGATACAGACGTTGCGCGATTTTGACAACGCCTTTACCGCACCGCTTAACGGTTTTGCCGATGCCGAAGATTACTGGATAAAAAACAGTTCCGGGCGTTGTCTCGCGAACACCGCGGTTGCGACGCTCATTATCAATGCCAAGGACGATCCGATTCTCGGTCCGGAATGTTTTCCCCGTGATCTGGCTGCGGCGAATAATAATCTGTATCTCGAAGTTCCCGACAAGGGGGGACATGTCGGTTTTATCACTTTCGGTAACAGAGGTGAATACTGGCAGGAGACACGAAGCGCATCGTTCGCCGAAGAACATGCACGGTAAGACAGTGACTGATCTTTATTCGGGACTGTCAAATAAAGCAGCGCCCTTTTTTGTTACGAAGTAGCAGGCGATTGTTCCAAGAATATTGTAGGGAAACGAAAGTAAAATTATGAGCCAGCCCAGTGAAAAGCCGTCTTTGAAGCCCTGGTCTATCAGATGTCTGAGCCAGTTATCAGGGAAAAACCCCGCAAGCATGTCGATGTAATAATAGATCACACCACCAAGAGGTGAAGCTAGAAAGATCGTTGTGAGGACTATCATGGCAGTAAGAGCTATTCTGCCCGGTGTTTTTGTGCGCAAAAACGGTTTTGAAAACGGCAGAGCAACGAACGAATAAATCAGGCAGACAAGAAAAATAAAGGGAACAGGAAAAGCCCAATGGTACAGGAACATACGGTAGAGGGCGCCGAAAACATAGTGACCCGGCATGATAAAGAAGAGCAGATAATAGCCGATGAGTGCCAGTGAGAAACTGCTGACAAGAAAGAAAAAAAACCTTTTTGCATTAATGAAGAAATACTTGTTCATACCCGCTCACTTTTGAAAACAGAGCGATTGTCCTGGCGAGACAAAAGCAGTGTTTTCAATTGAATTATGCTCATCTCACAAGTTAGCTGCCCGAGCTAAGCTTGTGAAAATGGCCGGGCAACCCTTTGCCCTTTAGGGTATGAAACAACGCCTTTGTGAAAACACTATGAAGCGTACATGAAATTGAATATTTTGTGCGGAAATTTTTCGGGAGACGTCCGGAGAAAGATCGAACCCTGAATTGCAATAATTTGAATTTATGATTTTGTGCCTTTGCGGCACAAAATCACCTGTGAGCTCAGATATCAGGTTCTGAGAAAAAACTCGAAAATCATGTCATCCAATTCGGGCAGATACTCGTGGGCGTAATCGGGAAACAGCACATGCCGTTTACTGGCGCTGATCTTGTTGAAGACCGCGTATTGCGATGAAGGCGGACAAATCTGATCCATGAGGCCGGTCGCCATCATCACCTCTCCTTTTATGCGCGGAGCGAGGAATTGTATGTCGATGTAGCCGAGCTTGCTGAAGACTTCGTCTTTGCGTTTGTGCATAGGGTCGAATCTGCGAAAATATTCGGTGATGTCTTCGTAGGCGTTTTTGGCGAGATCGATTTGCCAGACACGAAGATAATCGGCAAGGTAGGGATACACCGGTGCAAGGCGTTTTATCTGCGGTACGAGCGCTGCGCAGGCGATGGTAAGACCGCCGCCTTGTGATGCGCCGGTAGCGCACACATGCGATGCGTCAACCCAGTCAAAATTCATGACAATGCGCGCCAGCTGTGCGCAGTCGAGATATACATCTCGAAAAAGCATGTCCTGAGGATCGCTGTTTTCCAGACCGCGTGTAATGTGTCCCTTGAAGGTGTTGCCGCGAAAATTTCCCGCATCATCGGAATGACCGCCCTGTCCGCGCACATCGAGTGCCGCAACGGTGAAGCCCGCCGCCACCCACTGCAACTTCGACGACCAGTCGCCTGAATTCGCGCTGAGCCCGTGAAACATTAATACAGCCGGGGTTTTTCCCTGACGATCTTTGGGTCGAAGCAGCTTCGCGTGAATTCGCGCTCCGCGTACACCGTGAAAATACATGTCATAGCACTCGGCGTAGGGTGCGGTAAAAACGGGGCTTACGAGTTCGTAATCGTCCTTTACCGAGGCGAGCTCATCAAGGGCCTTTGCCCAATACTCATCGAAATCGGCTGGCCTGGGATTCGTTCCCGTGTAGGTTTGCATTTTGTCGAGTGAAAGATCGAATGTTGCGGGCATGTTCGTCTCCGTGTTATATCAAGATTGTTCTACAGGCGGGATTCGTGTTATACTTTTGCATGTAGAAACGGAGGGATTGGTATCCCCCCGCCAAAGTGTTAAGACAAGATTAATACTATTGGCAATTTTTCGCAATAACTATCGCGATTCCCTAACAATTATTCATATCTTCACTTACATACCGCTGATCATACAGACAAATGCGTTGAAAGCACGAAGCGGGAGCAGGGAGTGCAGATGATGCAGAATTCTGGTATTGGCATCGGTTTTGTATCTGAGTCTGTGAGATCGATCAGTGACGGCTTTGTAAATCGTGCGGGCATCCTTTACGGGAGAGTATCCCCCCTTATACGAAGCAAGCAGAAAACGCAGCCATTTCATATAGTTAGTACTATAATTCTGAATTGTTTTGCTACCGGAACTTTCCTGAATGTTTCTATAAAGGTTAGTTTTTACCATACCCGGTTCAACAACTTTTACGCGAACATTCACATCACGAGCCTCGTAACTGAGTGCTTCGCTGAAACCCTCGATCGCCCATTTCGATGTGTGATACAGCGTCTGATAGGGAAAGGTCGTTAAGCCGGCGACCGATGAAATGTTGACGATAGTCCCTCCCTTTCGCTCACGAAAATGCGGAAGCAGCGCTTTTGTCATGCGAAGTGTGCCGAGCACGTTTGTATCGATAAGAGCCTGTATCTGTTCATCCGATACACTTTCGAGGGGATTTGTGTCGTACACACCGGCATTGTTGACGAGCACGTCTATGCTGCCGAAATCTTTCAGCACCTGAGAGATGCAGTTTTGAATTGAATTGAGATCATTAACATCAAGTTTGTAAAAGCTGCAGTTTGCGATAGCCGTTAATTCGATCGCGTCTTCTGGACGTCGAACGGTTGCAGCGACCTGCCATCCTTTTTGCTGAAACAACCTTGCAGTTTCAAGCCCGATGCCGCTCGAACAGCCTGTTATTAGAACAGTTTTCATGATTTCTCCGGGCTGGTAAATGGTATTTCCTTCAATAGGTTCTTTAATCCCTGCAAGTAATTGATATAAGATGAAGAGTCCTATTGGGATAGTGGAACCAGCTCTTGATTAACATAAATGACTAGCGGTCATATATGTCAAGAAATAAATGAACGTCGGTCATTTATTTCTTGAATCAAAAGAGTTTTTAAGACAAAGAACACCTTTTTTTTCAGCATTTCCCCCTTCTGAAACGTACTACTTCAGAAGGAGAATAACATGAGAACTTCAATCAATCTTCTGTTTGCCAATCTTGAGAAGCTGATCGATGCCGGCGAACGATGCAAGGTACATCATTCAATTATTATCAATCTGTGTCTGCGCAGATTTTTTGCCTCTCATCCCGATGTGCTCGATGATGATCGTGCGGATAGAACTGTCGAATATCAACCGAAGGGTTTGGGCTATGTGATTTTAACTTTTGTGTTTGATCCTGACGTGTTTAATCTTTGTGTGTTTTTTCGTGCTTTCTGTCGGGTTTCTGTTTCTGCCCTTGTAACAAAGGCGATTGATGGTTTTTTGGATGAGGTTGTAAGGGAAATCGAAGGAAAAGAAAAAGTCCCGCATAACTACGTGGACTACAAGCTGTTTATGCGACATAATGGTGCCAGAAAAATGCCCGAATGGACCATAAATTGGGAATTGGAGGAAAACCCGGGCCCAACATAATAAAAACCCGAAAAACCAACAGCACAAAAACCCTGATCACAACCAAAAGGCCAACCCTTCTTATACAGCCTTATGAATAACGAAGGTAACCACCCCCCACACTTCAAACGAAGAGAGATCTGAGATCTGAATAGGTTCGTACTTGTCGTTTTCAGGCAAAAGAAGCGGGCGGGAGCCGCTGGTTACAAGCCGTTTGACCGTAAGTTCGTTATCGAGAACGGCAATCACGATGTCGTTATTTCGCGCTTGCAAAGACCTGTCGACGACGAGAATATCATCGTTATAGATGCCTGCATTTATCATCGAGTCACCCGAGACACGAAAGCAGAAGGTTGCGGCGGGTCGCTTAACCAGATACTCGTTAAAATCAAGCGTCTTCTCGATGTAATCCGCCGCCGGCGAGGGAAAACCCGCCTTTATCGACGAAGAGAAAAGCGGAATGCGAAGCGGCGCAGAAGAGTTGTTGAGTTTTAACGGGAATAAGTTCATAAGCAACAAGCTATACATGCGTATAGTTATCGTCAAGTAAATAAATACTTATTTATCACGATTAATTATGCGCAAGATAAGCAACGATGAATTCAGCTACTAACTATCGGGATTGCATACACAGAAGCTTTGGAAAGTAAATGGCTTGACCCGAAACAATTTGTTGCATAACAGGAAAGCATACTACGTGGAAAGACAATATGAAAGAAAACAAAGACCGTTTCTTCTCGGGAGGAGGATCAGCCCTCGAAACGGTTCGCATGGCACTTGCGGAAGCCCGACTGATACGAATAGCGACCGCTTACTTTGAACCTTCAGGATGGAAGTGCCTGCAAGAGACATTGCAGGGAAAAAAAGTACGTCTTCTGCTCGGTCGCAGTGAGACATCCGATGACAAGATAAAAGAAGTCGTTGATGAGTTCTTTCATTCGCTTTCGACGGGACTTTTCGAAGATCGCTTTGCCGTTATCGAACAGATCAGACGGGCGATGCTGAAGGGTGAATTTCTCGTAGCATTGTCGAAAGACGATTCAGCCACAACGCTGGATCCGCGTTACCTCTATCATCACGCCAAATTGTACATTGCCGATCTGCGGGCAGCGGTAGTAGGATCGGCGAACTTCAGCTATAACGGGTTGATGCAGAGCAGGGAAGCCGGTATTACCGTACGCGATCCCGAAGATGTCAAATTTTTCGCCGATCGCTTCGATCACTATTTTAATGATGCAAAACCGGTTGCGGATATACTGCTTCAACGAATAGAAGAATGGCTGAAGATTTACAGCCCTTTTGAGATATACATGCTGTCGCTCTTGTGTCTTTACGGCCTTCAGTCAGATGAAAAACCCGGAAGGCTGCCGCCGCTTGCGGGATACCAGCGTCCGGTTGTGTCACGCGTTATACGCAATATCGATGAGTTCGGCGGCGCCATGCTTGTCGCTTCGACCGGACTTGGAAAAACCATCATGGCGGCGCATGTGGTCGCGCATCTTCGCGCGCAAAACCGCATACACTCGGCCATTGTCATGTGTCCCGCGGGGCTCAAAGCGATGTGGCAGAGAACCATGCGCGCCGCCCGTGTTTCGAGTGTTGAGTTTTCGTACTATGTCCTTTCGGTAGATGACTGGAAAAAGGTGCGTGATGTCACCATTCTCGAACGTGAAATGCGTCATGCAGATTCTGAAACCATGATCATTCTCGACGAAAGCCATCACCTGCGAAACTCTGATGACGGTGACGATCTTCGTCTCAGGCACAGACGCATCCGACAAATGGTCGGGCGCGAGGCGAAAGTGCTTCTAATGACGGCAACACCTTATAGTAAAGATGTGGGGGATATTAATTCGCAACTGTTGCTGCTGCCTCACAGCGGACATATCGAAACAATCTTCGGTGAACAGGAACGCCAGAGCTGGCGAATCGGGAGAACACAGGAACTTTCCGAACTGAAATGCGGTGTTGTACTTACCGCCCCTTGTGTTGTGAAAAATTACAGCAGTACCGACGAAACGGGAAACCGCTATGTCATTTTTTCGGGTGGGGAAAAACGCTATTTCCCGGGGCGAATACATATCAGTAATATCGAATACGAGAATCAGTCTGACGTTTCGCTTGCGCTATTGCTGAAAGGTAATCTGCTCTACGTCAGGGACACCCGAAGTGATGAAGCACAGGCAGCCCTTTTCAGCGATGACTCGCTAAAAGGCATTAGACGGCCGCTGTTCGAATCGCATATTGTACACCGATTCTGTTCGTCGCTTGCCGAGGCTGATGTCGTTCTCGAAAAATTATGTTTCGAAGAGGGATTCGAAAAGCTTCGTTTTGAAAACAGCAAAGAGCTGTCGATTCGCGCTGCAGAAGCCCGTCAGGCTATCGCCGAATTTCTCGTTACGAAAGATTCGACTGATGAGACCTTTCTTGATGTTAAAATGGCTTTGCTTGCCTCAATAATTCGATCGTTCAGCGATGAAAAAATAGTGGTATTCTGTGTATATAAGGAAACAGCTGATTACATTGTACGCTCAATCGAAGCGCGTATGCCGGGGGTGCCGATACGCTCCACCGTGGATAAAAATGCCGATGAACTCGAATCGATCGTTCAGCGCTTTGCACCCGTTGCCAACAGCATCGATTTGAATGATGATGAGGAAGGCGAGGAAAGCAGGCGGGATGATGATATACGCATACTCGTGGCGACCACCGCCATGTCAGAAGGCTTTAATTTCCAGGATGCTTCTGTCATGATAAACTTTGATCTGCCCTGGACGGTACTTGTGCTGGCACAGCGCATGGGAAGAATCATGAGGCCCTGGAAAACGCCGAGGGATATTCACATATTCAATCTTATTCCGTCAACAATGACAAATCCTGATATCACCCATGCGCTGAACTGGAACAAACGTCTTTATCAGCGCAATAGGGAATTCAGTTCATTCTCTGACATACCGGTACTGGTGGATAAAAGCGATGAGTTTGAAATGATAGACCTGGCCAGAAGCATGGGCGAATTCGGCGATGTTGAACTTGAACTCGATGATGTGTACCGTTTCATCGAGAATGCTGATAACCTGAAAACCAGCGGTTTTCTCGATGATCTTGCACTGCTTGGAGAGGGTGATGTCAGATACTTCAATTCTCTGCCCGATGGTGTGAAAAGTTTCAAGAAAAGCACGCTGGCCTTTAACGCACTGTATCTTTTGATACGATATAAAAACGGTCACTACCCCGCGCTATTTGACGAGAATGCGGCACTTGTGATGGGGCATGAACGCATAGACGATATAATGAAACTGATTCGCTCGCAGGCTTCTGAAGAACATGTTATGGATATTGTTGAAACCGAAAAACTCGATCGATGGTACAATCGTGCCGTAAGCGCATGGTCGCTGAAAAACGGCATCGATACGAAAGACTTTTCTGTTCGCTGCATGATGGTTCTTCTTAAATAAGTGGGTTGCCGTTTCGAATCGGGAAGTATATTTACCAGTACATAAGTGCAGATAAACTAATAAATCGAAAGGTGCTTTTATGGATAACTCAGTACTCTTTGCTTTTTCCCTCACCGTGTTTGCGGGACTGTCTACAGGAATAGGAAGTTTAATCGGATTACTGTCAAAGAAATTCAACACCAAGATACTGACCATATCATTGGGCTTTTCCGCCGGGGTCATGATCTATGTTTCACTGGTGGAGATTTTTGTTAAAGCGAGAGACTCGTTAAGTGTAACACTGGGCGACAAAGCGGGATACCTTTGGACCGTGGTATCTTTCTTTATCGGAATGTTTATCATCGCTGTAATCGACAAGGTGATCCCTTCTTATGAAAATCCGCATGAAATAAATGTAGCAAAAAAAATTGACAATTGTTCTGAGAAAGATAAAGCCAAGCTGTTGCGAATGGGAGTGTTTTCCGCTTTAGCGATCGGTATACATAACTTTCCCGAAGGTTTGGCAACTTTTATGAGCGGTCTGACTAATCCGACTCTGGGAATAAGTATTGCCCTTGCCATCGCGATTCATAATATTCCAGAAGGTTTGGCGGTTTCCGCGCCGATATTTTTTGCCACGAAAAGCAGAAAGAAAGCGTTCGTGCTGTCTTTTCTGTCGGGATTTGCGGAACCGATCGGCGCTCTGATCGGTTATTTTCTTTTACGGTCGATCTTTACAGAAACAACCTTCGGAGTGATTTTCGCGGCGGTGGCCGGCATCATGGTGTATATCTCGCTTGATGAGTTGCTGCCGACTGCTGAAGAATACGGCGAGCATCATCTGGCTATCGGCGGATTAATCAGCGGTATGATCGTAATGGCGGTGAGTTTGCTGCTTTTTGCTTAAGAGGGATAATGCCATAATGACACATGTCGTATCAGACCGCTGAGCGTATTGGCCTAGATGCGGATGATACGGTGTAGGTGCTATTGCTTATCCCCCCGTAATAAACAGGAATATCTTAACCGGGAAAACAATGAATAAAGACGAAGCTTGTTCTGACTCTGCATTAATTGACAACGGAAAGCCCTTTGATTGGGGCAGGACTTCTGATGATTACGCCAGATACAGGGATATTTATCCCGATGATCTGTTTGAAAAACTGCATGCTTTGGATATCGGAAAAAAAGGTCAGCTGGTGGTCGATCTGGGTACCGGAACCGGCGTCGTGCCGAGGCACTTGAGCCGATTCGGCGCACAGTTCATCGGTGTCGACATATCGGCTGAACAAATCGCCCGGGCCGGGGAACTAAGCGTACACGATGAGCGATGCAGTTGGCTGGTGGCTCCCGCCGAGAATACACGATTACCCGATTCGTATGCCGATGTTGTTCTGGCTTGCCAGTGCTTCATCTATTTCGATAAAGAAAAGATCGTTTCCGAGATACTGAGAATTCTTAAACCCGGTGGAGTCTTTGCTAAAATATCGATGATCTGGCTTCCGTTTGAAGATGAAATCGCCCGCAAAACCGAAGCCATGATATTGCACTACAACCCTGAGTGGTCCGGTGCCAATTACAGAAGAATGACTTTGCAAGTGGCGGAGTGGTCAAAGGAGCACTTCGAAGCGGCGGCTCTTCACACCTATGATGCGCAAATACCCTTTACAAGAGACACCTGGCGCGGAAGAATACGTGCCTGTCGCGGCATGGGAGCGTCTTCGCTTTCAGAAGAAATCAAAACCGAATTTGACAAAAATTTTGAAAAATACTCAAATGAAAATTTTCCTCCGAGCTTCAGCGTTTTACATCAGGTCTGGATCGAGGCTTATAAGAAGAAATAGTCTTTGATTTGCTGATTGTGAAACAAGAGAAAGGCTTCGTCCCCGAAGCAGCCATTTGCTTACCGTAGCGGCATCCTTGCCGCGAAGGTGTAATCAAAAGATTCATGGATGTTGGGGAATATCTGAAATGAACCAGTGGTGAGAGCTGTCATGTTCAGGGGGCTGAGAAAAATGCTCTTGTGCAGGGGAAACCTTGAGAGATGTCTCCCGCAGTTCATTCCCATTTGAAAGAGATTTTCTTGTGGGTTTGAGCGCAATCTGATAAATACATATTCATCAGATTCTGATATGGTATGCCGGTGTTATCAGACAAGGTTTTAAAATATTCTATCGTATCTTCTTCAATTCTGATGGTTATCTGTTTCTTCAGCATTTTCGTATAAGGATTCTTCTTTGAGTTTGAAAAGTCATATTCTTTTCTCATGGTAAATATCCCTGATATTGTCCGGATTCTTTTTTTGTAGCTTTACGAGCCGAGATTATCCGTATTATGGAGTCGTTTTCTCTGTAACAGTGGACTACAACAAGAAGACGCACTTTTGAACTCATGCCGAGCAAGAGAAACCGGTCTTCATCTTCTGAAAGATCGGGATCCTGCACCAATCTTGCATAATCATCAAAAATGCGGTTTTGGCTTCTTCAAAAGAAACCCCGTGTTTATTCAGATTACCAATCGCTTTTGCGTTGTCCCAAGTAAACTCTATACTCATAACAGTTTCATAATTATAGTATAATTATAATCAAGCAGAAATCAAGAGGAGTCTCAATTCTCTGGAAAAAAGAGGAGGATAGTCGTTTTACCTTCCGTGGCCTGTGACTCGCTGATTGCGCAGGAAGCGCGAGAGCGCGTTGCCGTGCACGGATGCACAATAAAGCAACGCGCGTAACGTCATCCTGTCCTACGCTCGTCACCTTATCGGCCATCCGTGGCCGGTGACGAGCTGCGCCCTCCTGGCTTACGGGTGTGATGCTTTGCGTTATTTGATATTATTAGATTAGTCGTTTTGATAAAACGACCAAAAGGTTTGCGACTTTCTCAGCTCGCCGAGAAAGTGCGAGTCGCTTCTTTGCACATCCGTGTGCAGCGACTCGCCTATAGGCATCGTGCCCCACGGCCCAAAGAGGCGAACGCCGAAGGGGCTATCCGCGCAAAACACCCCGTTTGCCATCCATGGCGGGCGTTTCGCCTACGGCTTCGCGTCTTACGGGTGTGGCTGCGCCACGGATTTGATGAATCTCTTTCTATTATATTAGTTCCGAAAATGAAATAAATGAGATTCTCTATGGAAGAGAAATCCTTTTTTGACGGCGGGTTGGTCGGGTATATTGGATTGTCGAATCTCGGGCTTATCGTTACCGTTTGCACTCTTGGCATCTGTTTTCCTTGGGCACTTTGTATGGTCTATGGATGGAAGATTAACCATACGGTGAATGAGAGCAGGAGGCTCAGATTTACAGGTTCAGCGATCGGGCTTTTCGGCAACTGGATCAAGTGATTTCTGTTGTGCGTCATTATGCTGGGGATCTACAGCTTCTGGCTTTTTATTGCGCTTGAGAAGTGGAAGGTGAAGAATACGGTGTTTGCGTGAGGGGTCTTTTGGATAGTACCGATTTGTATCGCTGAATCTTTATCCGGGGTGGTATCATGAGTGCGGAGTTTATGAACCATAAGGTTATGACGATAAAAGAGGCGGGGTTTGATGAGGCGTGGCTTCAGAACGCCATCTGTGAATCCCCCGAGATTCTGCGGCTCGGTGATCTGCAGCTTGTCGCGAAAGAAAAGATAATCAGTTCCGGCGGGCGCCTCGACATTCTGCTTCAGGACCGTGATGAGGAGAGAATGTATGAAGTTGAGGTTCAGCTCGGAGAAACTGACCCCTCGCATATCATCCGGACAATAGAGTATTGGGATCTGATACGAAAGAAATATCCTCAGCGGGAGCATTTCGCGGTGCTTGTCGCCGAATCGATTACGAAACGTTTCTTCAATGTAATCGGGCTCCTTTCCGCAAATATACCAATCATTGCGGTACAATGTCAGATCATTGAAATCGACAAAAAGAAAGCTCTTGTGTTCACGACAGTTCTCAATTCATATGAGGAGCCGGATCCGGGTTCTGAAATTGACCCTCCCGTGGACGAAAAATACTGGCAACAGATGTCGTCGAAGATACTGAGCGCGGCGCGATTGCTGCATGAGCAGACAAGGGATATTTATAAAACCGCGACGGTTGAATTCAACAAATGGAGCATCGTGCTGAAAGTGTCAGGGTATAATCAGATAAAGATGAGAAAGCGAAGCGGTGATACCATCCATTTTGCGATGAAGTACGGAAAAAACAGGGATACCATGTTCAGGATTCTGGAAGAGAGGAACATTTACCCTGATGACAAATATTCTCAGATCAGATTCACCATGTCGACGGATATGATCGCGGATCACGTTGACATGTTCAGATCGCTCGCCGCAGAAAATGTCGAATGGTGGAAAAATTCCTGAAACTCGTTTTGTGATAAATTGCTGTTAATTATGATCGTTGCTGACAAGCTGCCGATTGGCAGATAATGACAAATCCCCCCCCCGGAGCCGTTATGCCGAAGAAAAGCGTGAACACCAAAAAAAACAATGGAAAATCTTCCGAAGAACCGATCGAGAAACAGCTCTGGAAGGCCGCCGACAAGCTTCGAAAGAATAAGGTGAAGCTGGGATGAAAGTAAATCAAGGATAATTATATTTTACTTAAGTGCAGATAAGTATATTATGGGATATTGTGTTTTACTTTGGAGTTATATATGGATGTCAGGGATTTTAAAGCCGGCAGTTACAAGAAAGGGTTTGAATATCAGTATTTTTTGCCCCAAAAGATAAATCATTCTTTTATTTGGACCGATGAAGGCATAAATGACCTTTTAGAGAAAGCTTCTTTCAAATTGGGTGAATTGAACTCCTTTTCCCGTCTGGTACCGGATACGGATATGTTCATTATCATGCATATTTTTAAAGAGGCGGTAGTTTCAAGCCGGATAGAAGGAACACAGACCAATATCGAAGAAGCGTTTGTCGACGAGAAAGATATAAATCCCGAAAAACGGGATGACTGGAAGGAAGTTAATAACTATGTGGCAGCGATGAATAATGCCATCGATGAACTTAAAACCCTTCCTCTGTCCAACAGGCTCATTAAAAACACGCATAAGATCTTACTCTCCAGCGGCCGGGGTGAACGTAAAACTCCCGGTGAATTCAGGGCTTCACAAAACTGGATTGGCGGGGCAACACTCGCGGACGCGGTTTTCATCCCTCCGGCTCACACGGAACTCCCGGAGTTGCTTTCAGACCTGGAATTTTTCCTGAACAACAGGGATATTAAAATACCTCATCTCGTACGAATAGCCATAGGCCATTATCAGTTTGAGACCATTCACCCTTTTCTTGACGGTAATGGCAGGATCGGCCGTTTATTGATCACACTGTACCTCGTAGCCAGCGGCATTCTGGAAAAGCCGCTTCTGTATCTGTCTGATTTTTTTGAAAAAAACAAAACCCTGTATTACGACAACCTGACCTTTGTGCGAACGAAAGACGATCTCGCGCAATGGCTCAGGTTCTTTTTAACCGGAGTGGTTGTCACGGCTGAAAATTCCGTTGAAACCCTTCGGAAAATAATTGAGCTGAAGTCGCGCATTGAAAAAGTACAGATTATGAATTTGGGAAAACGCTCAAAACAGGCCCTTGAGCTTTTTCATCACTTATTCAGAAAACCGGTTATCAGCGTCGGTGACGCGCAGAAAATGACGGCGCTTTCCCCTAAAGCGGCAAATGAACTTGTGCGGATTTTTGTTGAAATGAAAATCCTGAGAGAAACCACCGGGTATCAGCGCAACAGGGTTTTTGTTTTTGATGAGTATATGAAGTTATTCTGACACGTAAATAAGGTGAAGCTGGGATGAATTTCGATAAACAGCTGAAGAGAACTATATGAGCGATACCAGAAAAAACCCCTTCTTTATCACCGTGGCGCAACTGATTAATGTTCTGAAAACACTGCCGTCAGATTTGCCGGTACTTGTCAGCGGTTACGAAAACGGCTACGAAAATTTTTACCATCCGGAAATTGTGACGATGAGACATGAGCCGGAAAATATGTATTACGACGGACAATTTCAGATCGCTGAAGAGAAAGACACCGACACTTTTGATGCCGTAATTTTGCAAAGAGAGTTTCGCGATGACTGAGAGAGGGCGGGATGTACAGGATGAAGAAGATGCCTGAACACGATTCATATGATTACGGGATGAGCAGAATTTTGATGAAGAAAATGCATGACAGTAGAAGATCAATCCTGTTAATCTTTAAATCCTGTAATCGTGTTCAGACAAGGGTGATGCTGGTATGAGTGAGTGGAAGGAATGTCGATTCGAAGATACCTTTGAAATTCCATTAAGAAACGGTCTTACAAAACCTTCTAAAGTCAAAGGTTCAGGGCTTAGAATGGTAAATATGAGAGAAATCTTCGGTTACGATAAAATTGATGATAGTATTGAGATGGAGTGTGTACCGGTAGAAGAAAAGGAAATGGTATCTCTCCTTCAGTATAACGATTTGCTTTTTGCAAGACAGTCATTAGTTGAATCAGGTGCTGGTAAGATATCAATTTTTAAAGGTAATAAACCGACTGTTTTTGAAAGTCACCACTTCTTGAGAAAAATAAATAAGCTCCGGTTTCTCCTGCCTTATCCTCTTTATCCTCAACCTTCACCATGATTGTGTAGGTTTGCTCCGCTTTTCGTGATATTTTTTTCTGACGGCTCACGCCAGTCTGCGGCTACAGATGTGATGCTTTGCGTTATTTGATATTATTAGATTAGTCGTTTTGGTAAAACGACCAAAAGGTTTGCGACTTTCGGTAGCTCGCCTTACGTTGTACAATACTTTAAAAATGACATTTATCCTGTTTTGTATAACATAGAATCTTGTTGATTCTTTATATCTTCAATGGCCTCTTAATATCTCCGTAAAAAGCTTTCTTAAGAGTAAAATGGATTGATTTTTATGGTCAATTACCCATAAAAAAGCTATAACAGATGGTCATCAAGTAATTTGCCGATTTGCTGTATTTATGAAGATATAAAATAATGGTGAGGTTTTGATGTTTTACTGGAAGGCTTTTTGATTCTGGTAGATCTGATAATATTGAATAGTTAATCGTATGATACTAGATATACGCCATCCATATTCTGAGGTAATCTATGAATACAGGTATTTATAAAATTACCAATTTAAATAATGGGAAATTCTATATCGGACAATCTCGAAATATACCTAAAAGATGGAAAAGCCATACACAGCATATTGACGGTAATTCGGATGAATCTTTAATTCGTAAAGCTTTTGCAAAATATGGATTGCGACAACAAGTAAGTACAGTTGGTACTTATACTAATTTCAAATTTGAAATAATTCATGTGTGTTCACCTGAAGAACTGAACAAGTGGGAATTTCACTATATTCAAGAATTGAAACCGGATTATAATATTCAAACCCTTCCACCAAATCCAGATTACACATTCAAAGAGAAAGAAGGAGTGAAACATTGGATTCAATATCACAGTATTTATCAGAATGGGACTTTACCGGCTGGTGAAGCTCTTGAAGGCAACGATAAAGCTGTTGAGACTGTACATTATATTTCAACAAAAAAACGATCGGTTATAAATTCAAAAGGCGATATTGTTTATCTTATTATCGGCGCAAAAATTGAAAGAAATCCAAAAACTCAGTATTTCATTTGGTCAAAAACATACATTGAAGAGATCGATTTTCTTGATAATATAAACCTTTCTTTTAATATCAGTGGAGATCAATATTTGTTTGAAAACCCGATACATTTGAATTCAGTTATTGGTTTTGAAGAGTTTCGAAAAAAGATGGGTAATTTTGCTTACGGCTTTCAAAGTATAGCAGAAGATGACCCGATGAAAAATCTGTTTGTTAATTTGACAAATGGTAATTATTTGAGTGACGAAGCGTTATCTTATAAGGATTATGTTAATAAGTATATCGAAACCATAGTAAATCAATACGGTGTATAACCGAGAGAGTCTGCTTTTCTCTGCGTACACGAAGATCGCCGTGGAACACGGGTTAACTAATCATTGGTTTATATGCGTTCCCCAACATCGTCAACACTCGTATATAACATGCAAGCTCGTCGTATTGTGCGATATCGGAACTGATTCCATATATGTAAAAACTGCAATAAGGCAAATTGATAATGAACAAAAAAGAATTATCAGAACGCGACATTTGCACGAAATACATCGCTCCGGCAATAGAGAAATCCGGTTGGGATGTAGTTACGCAGATACGCGAAGAGTTTCCTTTAACAAACGGAAGAATCATTGTTCGTGGTAAGCTGCATACCAGAGGGGCAAACAAACGGGCTGATTATATTCTTTTTTACAAGCCGGGTATTCCTGTTGCGGTCGTTGAAGCGAAAGATAACAATCACACGATTGCGGATGGTATGCAGCAGGCACTTGTCTATGCACAGATGATTCATGTGCCGTTTGCGTTTAGTTCGAATGGTGACGGGTTTCTGTTTCACAATGCTCTTTCTGAAGGTGATAAGGTTGAACGCGAGATTGCGATGGATCAGTTTCCATCGCCTGAAGAATTATGGCAGCTTTGGTCGCAACACCGGGGTATAACTACAGAGCAGAATCAAATTATCACGCAAGACTATTACAGTGACGGCAGCAACAAGACACCCCGCTATTATCAGTTGTTGGCGATTAATAAAACAATAGAAGCGATCGCACAGGGGCAAAACCGCATACTTCTTGTGATGGCGACCGGAACCGGTAAAACCTTTACCGCTTTTCAGATTATCTGGCGGCTTTGGAAATCGAAAACTAAAAAGCGAATTCTCTTTCTGGCCGACAGAAATATTCTCGTTGATCAGACGATGACAAATGATTTCAAACCCTTCGGTTCGGCTATGACGAAGATACAGAAGCGGCAGGCGAACAAGTCGTATGAAATCTATCTGTCGCTCTACCAGGCAGTGACGGGTAACGAAGAAGAGCAGAATATCTACAAGCAGTTCTCATCGACATTTTTTGACCTGATTGTTGTCGATGAGTGTCACCGGGGCAGTGCGGCTGAAGATTCAAACTGGCGCCAGATTCTTGAATACTTTTGCACCGCGACGCAGATCGGCCTGACCGCCACACCCAAAGAGACCAAAGACATTTCTAATATCGACTATTTCGGTGAGCCCGTCTATAGCTATTCCCTGAAGCAGGGCATAGAGGACGGATTTCTTGCGCCCTATAAGGTTGTCAGAATCGATATTGATAAAGACCTTAGCGGCTGGCGACCCGACAAGGGCATGACCGATAAATTCGGTAACGAAATAGAAGACCGTATCTACAATCAAAAAGACTTTGATCGCTCTCTGGTACTTGAAAAGCGTACAGAACTTGTCGCACAAAAAGTCTCTGATTTTCTGAAACTGACGAACCGCTTTGACAAGACAATTGTCTTCTGCGATAACATCGATCACGCCGAACGAATGCGACAGGCGCTGGTAAATCAAAATGCTGATGTCGCCGCCGAAAATAACCGTTATGTAATGCGTATTACCGGCGATAACGAAGAGGGCAAGATGGAGCTTGATAACTTTATTTTTCCCGAATCGAAGTATCCGGTAATCGCCACCACCTCAAAACTGATGAGTACCGGCGTTGATGCGCAAACCTGCAAATTGATCGTACTGGATCAACGCATTCAGTCGATGACCGAGTTCAAGCAGATCATTGGCCGTGGGACGCGTATCAACGAAGATTACGGTAAGTTTTATTTTACGATAATGGATTTTAAAAAAGCCACCGAGCTATTTGCCGATCCTGACTTTGACGGTGATCCTGTACAGATATATGTTCCGGGGCACGATGATCCGCCGGTTCCCCCCGATGATGATGACACCTCGCAAGAAAATGAAACCGATGGTTACAGTTTACCTGAAAACGGGGGAGGTTCAGGTTTGTGCGGTGAAGGTGACGAGTCAGATGAAATTGAAGGGTATCCAAAACCTGCGAGAAAAAAATATTATGTCGACACTGTGCAGGTGACAGTTTTGGCAGAGCGTGTGCAATACTTTGATGTCAACGGCAAACTGATTACCGAATCTCTTAAGGATTATACCCGCAAGGCACTGTATAAAGAATTTTCTTCACTGGATGATTTTTTAAACAAATGGAATCACGCAGAAAAAAAGCAGGCGATTATTGAAGAGCTATCCCAACAGGGAGTATTTTTTGAGGCACTGGCCGAAGAGGTTGGCAAAGACC
>JAEWVL010000285.1 GCA_023396665.1 Spirochaetota bacterium | reverse complement strand
ACACAAAGTGCTGCATAAATAAAGAAAAAAGCCGGACAAAATGAATAATTTTGAAGCTTTGCAAAAAAAAGCTTTTTCATATCGTTTTGCCAATTAAGCATGATATTGCGCCATATTTCGTTATATTTGGCAATTTTCGTCTGTATTTGCATTTTGCAATAGCTGTCGTTTTACCGACTGAGTAATGTAGTTTCAGGAATCCACTACGCTATCACGGATGATAGCGGCATTTTTCAAGGAGGAAAGTAATGATCATTAACCACAACGTCAGTGCTATCTTTTCGCACCGGACATTGAAGTTCCACGACTGGAACATCACCAAAGACATCGAAAAACTTTCATCAGGCATGCGCATTAACAAAGCCGGTGATGATGCCTCTGGACTCGCCGTTTCTGAGAAGATGCGTTCACAGATTCAGGGTCTTCGTCAGGCCGAAAGGAATACCGAAGACGGTATGTCTCTGATTCAGACTACTGAAGGTTACCTGCAGGAAACGCAGGAGATTCTTCAGCGAATCCGTGTTCTTGCAGTTCAGGCCGCCAACGGTATCTACACTCCCGAAGACCGCCAGTTGATCCAGGTTGAGATTTCAGAGCTTGTTGACGAGATCGACCGTATCGCTTCTCAGGCCGAATTCAACAAAATGAGCCTGCTTACCGGTTCGTTTGCACGACTTCGCCCGACAGCGTCTATGTGGTTTCACATGGGTCCGAACATGCACCAGAGAGAACGCGTTTTCATCGAAACGATGACGACTGCAGCTCTCGGACTTCGTAACCCGAGTGTTTTGACCTTCATCTCTATCTCAACACCGGGCAAAGCGAACGCGGTTATCGGCGTTGCCGACGAAGCGCTTCGTCAGATATCAAAACAGCGTGCAGACCTAGGTGCCTATTACAACAGGCTTGAACACGCGGCGAAAGGCCTCATGAACGCCTATGAGAACACCCAGGCGTCCGAGTCCCGTATTCGCGACACTGATATGGCTGAGCAGATGTCTTCGTTCACCAGATATCAGATACTTGTGCAGTCTGCAACATCGATGCTTGCACAGGCGAACAACAAATCGCAAACAGTCCTTAAGCTCTTGCAATAAGGCTTGGGCCAACATCGCAGTACCACTAGCTGAACACGAAGTTCGGACAGTGTGTCGAATGCGCCATGGACGGCGCAATGAAACGACACACGTACTGGACTACAAGAAAAACCGGATCCTCCCAATCCGGTTTTTCTACGTTTAATGGGCACGATGCCCGACAGGTGGTTTCGGGCGGCAGGACGCCGCCATCAAGAAACCACCGTATAAAAGACCGGAACTCCCATCCGGTCTTTTTTATTACCTGAACACGATGTTCAAAAGCGGGTCGCTCGCACAGGAATTGAGCACGACGCTCAAACAGGCGGTTTCCCGAAGCAGGATGCTTCGATAAAGAAACCGCCGTAGTGCGGATAATGCGACTCGCGTAGGGCACGAAGTTCACAAGCTTAACCGGATCCTCCCAATCCGGTTTTTTTTATCTTTATATTATACTCTTGCTGTTACTATTAATACTGATACTTCACAGCGACCTTAGGAGTCTTCATAATGGAAAAAATGAAAGCTATTTTGTGTCCCAAATACGGTGCAGCGGATATACTGACATTCGCACAGGTCAATAAACCTGTTCCGAAAGACGATGAAATACTGATCAGAATTTATTCCACCTCAGTCACGAACAGCGACCTGTTCATTCGCAGCTCAAAACTTTTCTCAAAACTTTTGCTGATTCCCTTTCGATTGATGATGGGAATACGGGGACCGCGAAACCCGATAATCGGTGAAGTTTTTTCCGGTGTAATCGAAGCAGTCGGAACAGGAATCAGACGATTCAAACCCGGTGATCGGGTGTATGGATTGACCGGATTTTCCCTTGGAGCATACGCCGATTACAAATGCATGAAAGAACGCGACTCAAAACAGGGCTGTGTGTCACTTATGCCCGAAACGACCGATTTCAATGACGCGACGGCTGCGGCCTACGGGGGATTACTGGCCTTACAGTTTATGGAAAGCGCCGGCATTGCACCCGATTCGAAAGTGCTGATTTACGGCGCATCGGGAACGACGGGAACGATCGCACTACAGTTCGCGAAACATCTGGGGGCCGAAGTTACGGCGGTGTGCGGCCCCAACAATATCGATTTCGTCAGATCGCTGAAAGCGGATAAAGTAATCGATTACACACGTGCGGATTCGGTCGATTCACTCGGAAATTATGACTTTATACTCGATGCGGTCGGAAAAGCCAAATCTTCAGCATTGAAAAAGGCCTGCAGGAAAGCACTGACTTCGAACGGCAGCTACGCGTCGATAGACGACAAAGCCCTTCTGCTGCAATCGGACAGACTCGACAGAATTACGAAACTGGTCGAATCGGGAGATCTGATTCCGGTAACGGGGAAGATCTTTGCCTTCGAACAGATTGTTGAAGCGCACCGTTATGCGGAGAGCGGCCATAAAAGAGGAAATATCGCAGTCACCGTCAATACCGAAGCCTAAGATGAATCTGCCGAGCCGCCGCATTACAAGGGACTTCGTATTCCCTTCAGATCGGGCTGCGTCACCTTTGTATAGATGACCGTCGTCGAGAGATTCTTGTGCCCGAGCAGGGTCTGTATGTAGCGGATATCGGGTCCGTTTTCGAGCAGATGGGTCGCAAAACTGTGCCGCAGATCATGGCAGCTTGCATCTTTATTGATGCGTGCGGCGATCAAGGCCCGTTTGAACACCGCCTGTATGCTTCTGACACTGAGCCGCTGTCCCGGACGCGAGGAGGATGTGAACAGATAATCAACCGGGTTTTTATCGAGCAGCAGAGTTTCAAGATCGCCCTTCAATTTATCAGAAAACACTGTCATTCTGTCTTTCTGCCCCTTGCCCTGCCGCACCATCAAGGTCAGCTCATGCACGCTTATATCGCCAGCCTTCAGATTTACGATCTCGGATACACGTAATCCCGATGCATACATGAGCGCAAGCATCAGCCGGTGCTTACTGTTCGTCACCTGCCGCAAAAGTTTTCGAATCTCATCCCTGCTGAGCACACTGGGCAAGGGCTTATTTTTTTTCATGCGGTTCATGAACGACAGATCGATGCCCTTTTTGAGTATCTCGATGAAATAATACTCTACGGCAAAGCGCCTGACGCGCACAGTCGAATACGACAGCCGCTTTTTATCTGTCAGATAGAGGAAGTAACTGTAGGATATAACCGCATCGATTTCGTGCAGCCCAACATTTGCTACATTTAAAAACCACAGGTGTGCCGCATACAAAGCCCCGACATAAGCCTTGACGGTTCGCGAACTGTAGCGCCGTATCCTGAGCGAGTTTTTAAACTCGATCAGGTAAAGCGGTTCTGAAAGGCTGTTCTGCCAGTACTGCTGTATTATCTTGCGGCTGGCTTCGATTTTTGAGTAATAATCATAAAAAGCCTGTATCGCTTCGGTATTATCGCACAGCCCGTGCGACAGAAAGTAAGCCTCGATCTGTGCATTCGAGATATATTTGCCTTCGTTGCGATGATAGCGCAAAAACGACTGTATATAGGCGTTTTCACTTTCAGGCTGCACTTAAAACCTCCAGAGCTTTGCTTAATATACCCGTTTCATTTTTACCCACAACAATCACTATTCACTTGTTTAGTATTTTGTCAACTTCTTTTACTATTTGGGGGGGATACGAGTGAATTAATATCAGAATCATAAAAAAATTCAGCAGTTTTGTTGTCTCTAACGTTATGTATGCGGGACCCATTTAATTTAGCAGTTTGCTGCATAACAGCAAACTGCTAAGCGGTACATAAATGTACCGCCATTAAGCTCGGCTTATACCGAATAAAAAGCCGGGCGTAATGCGAGTTTCGGCTAAACGCAACAAAGAAACAGCGAAGCTGTTTCGTCATGAATGCGTCTTTGCGCAATGAGCAAACATTTATTTTACCGAAACGACCCTGCTTAAGTCCACGATGGACTTAAGCAGGGAACTGTGAGGAGGAAACATGCATACCACGTCACTCAGCATCAAACAGGAAATTTTTGAACTTATGCAAGACAAAGCCGCAAAATTGAACATCTCCGTTAACGAGCTGATCAAGCATTTGATCGCGAGGTTTTCCAAGCGTTATACGTCGCGTCTGGAATACAGGGACCGTTCTGTCAGCTATCAACCGCAGATGAAGGAGTGCCATATTTTTATTATTTCTTATACCGATGAGCAGTACGAACAGGTTCTTGATATCAGGAAGGTCTGGAAGCTCAGTGTTTCTTTTTTGGGTTTATGGGCATTTCTTCACTTTTTATATAGTGAAGATACCGGATATCCTGTGGAAATCAGGCAGAGGCTTGTCAATAGTTATATGTTAACTGATTACAAGTTTCTCAAATATATGAACATTTATTCATTATCGTTTACTTTTTTTTGGGGAAAGAGTGCTGAAAAAATCAAACGAGAATAATATAAACATCTGAAGCTGATAACAAACTTACAAGTTCATAATCATCGAGATAGTCAAGGGACTAGCTATGTCATTTAATCTTTCACCTTACCCACTGTGGTAACTTGTCGTGTATAGTTCACCGATTTTTCGTACTTATTCGTTTTTTCCTGTACTTTTTCAACAAGTTTACATTTGCTCATTTCAGCATTAAATCAAAACTCATTTTTTACTTCGCAAATATTATCTCATTCAGTAGTTATCATGACATTTCTGTTCATCATTTATTACTTGAAATTTTCAAACCTTTATGCTGCTTTTTACACCTAATTATAGTTGTACGCCATTTTTTGTGCCCCATTCCCCGGCTGTGTGCGCGCTTTTTTGGTCGTTCCGGTATAGCCTTTCTCTGTTTGCCTCACCGAACGGGCTTTTTTTACTATCTAATTTCTTGTAAAGCTTCTATTGAGAAACTAACTATCCCCCGTTTTTTAGCTTTACATTTTACTCTGCACTACCATAATTTTATTACTGATAGCCCTTGTGCCTATTGATCTTTTACGCTTTTGAATTTTTGTTCTGATATGGCATTAATTGATTCTCACAATCTTTTGGCTCCGTATTAGAAATAGTCCG
>JAEWVL010000470.1 GCA_023396665.1 Spirochaetota bacterium | reverse complement strand
ACCTGCGGCAGCGATGAGGTTTCACGTGTTTTCTTTCGCAGGATGCCGCAGTAATTGACCGCTTCGTATCCGAAATAGCCGGTGTAGCCGCCGCTGTAAGTGCCAAACTTTTCGAACACCGGACTGCAGAATTCTTCAGTGGCCTGCCTGAGATGGGAGAAAAGGTCTTCACCCTTTTCGGAAATCAGGGCCTTGTCGCGGTAGAAGTGACCAGATTGCAGCCGAAGCGTGTGCCGTGGCCGGATGCCGAGATAGGAGAATCGCGTGTCGGAAGCGTTTTGTCCGAGACTCTCGAGAAATATCACGTCGTTTTGATCGGAGAGAACCTTCAGCAGTAACAGCATGCCCGGTTCGGAGATGTTCATTTCGCGGTATACCGGAATGCGGTTATAGCGTTTTGCCAGAGCTTCGAACGCCGCTTTATCGGGATAGATCATCAGAATCACCTTGTTTCTATGAATAGTAACAGTTACTATGTATAGAAACAAGGTGGATGTTGTCAAGATAATTCACAAAAAAAATAATATTTTTACGAATAAGCGTTTTCGTTGATATCGATCGGGAAGCCCGGAATATAAGCGGCTGAAAGTACAGTGCTTCGCCTTATACGGGATCCGAGCAGCCTGGATCACTTATGTGCAATTCCAGAATGCAAATGGTGTCATACTGAAGTGCGGGGCTGTTTGGTCTTTTTTTATCAGCAGAGATCAATCTTTCCGCTACGACGGGCTTTTCAGTTGTTCTCGATTCTGAAGTATATCCGCTTCCAGCGGTAGAGTCCGTTTTTAAAGAAAGATGTGATGTAAAAATCCTGATCTGTCGCTTTTTCGATCACTCTCAGGGCGATTTTATTCGATGAATCGGGAATGACGAGCTTGTTGTTCTCGCGAAGAATGATCTTTGTGTGGTTTCGTGCCAGTTGGGTCAAACCGATGTGTTCCTCTTTCAGGGAATCAAAGTCGTTCTTTTTTGGGGAATCAGAAATCAAGGTCTCTTCGAGGTAGCCGAAATAATCGAAATAGTCTCCGAACTCTTCGATTCCAGCCGAAAAAAATTGATCACAGATGTAAATCACAACAAAAAAGTATCCCGCCATCGGTTCACCTCGCGGAACCCGCTCGACCAGTTCCCGAAGCATTGAAAACTGAGAGTTCAATACACATTCGTTCACGATGAAACGTACATGCTTTTTATTAATCCATGGATAGCGCTCTGAAAAAAGGAACATCTCACGGTTGAGCGCCTTATAATGTTTTTCACCCAATCCGATCACATAGACATAGGGCTGCAGAATTCTTCCGTTTTCATCATAAATCGCTTCCAGCTTCATGCGATTTTTCTGGCTGTTGAGTCGAATCCTGTACTTTTCCGGGATAAGCTCATTATAGTCGATCTGGGGCATCGGTCATCCTTTAGAATCAGTAAGGGCATTTACAGGAACGGGCTCGTATGTATGATATACAGCACTCATAGAATTTCAAGCAATAAATATGAAAGACAATTCTGACTGTAGGGAACCTCGAATAAGACCAGCCGCAAAGATTTCGCTTCCTTATTATGGTAAGCGCAAAAAATGATCTATGCAACTTACAGTACATTGCGGCTAGAGTTGAAAAGTTCTGTAAATAGAAAACGCAGCGGTAAATTATCTTTGACAGAGTAGTAAAAACCGGCATACTCAAGAGCAGCGGCGGGGGGATGGCGGTGATACGATAGTCCAGAACAGACAAGGCGGTGTGTTGTGGCAAAGATATTTTACAGTCTTTCCGGTGAAGGCAGGGGGCATGCCTCACGGGCAAGAACGCTTATCGACGATCTTCAGATCGATCATGATATCACGGTATTTGCGCCGGCACAGGCATATGATATGCTTGCACCGCTGTATCAGCTTTCGACTAAAGTTAAGATACTTCGTATTCCCGGACTGCTTTTTCACTATAGCGACCATAACAGGCTCGATTATGCCTACACCTTTCTGAAATCCATCGATTATCTTCTCGGGGCTTCTTCGCTGGTGCGTTATCTGTGTTCCGTCATCGAATGTGAAAATCCCGAACTGGTCATCACCGATTTTGAACCTGCATTGGCGCGTGCCGCAGAGATCTGCCGCATCCCCTATGTCAGTGTAAATCATCAGCACTTTCTGCTGACCTACGATCTTTCGTCGCTTTCCCCGCTGCTTCGTGTGAAGGCAGAGCTGATCGGTCGCAGCCTTTATCTGTTCTATCAAAAACAGCGTATGACTATCGTATCGTCGTTTTACTTTCCGCCACTGCGTCCGGGAATAAAAAATGTTGTCCAGGTCGGTGTGTTCCTGAACAGAAAAATCCGCGATCTGGTGCCGGTTGACGGAGGATATCTGCTTGTTTATCTGCGGCGTTTCATTGATACGGTGCTTGTAAACGAGCTTGCTTCGTTAAAACGTCCGGTAATAATCTACAACAGCGATATTGAGGAAAAAAGGGGGATGCTTGTGTTCAAAAGAATATCCCCCCATAGCTTTCTGGATGATCTCGCGGCATGCAGCTGCCTCATTTCGACGGCTGGAAACCAGCTTGTCGGAGAAGCGATGTTTCTGGGCAAGCCGGTCTTCGCCATTCCCGAGCCTGACAATTTCGAACAGCAGATAAATGGACACTTTCTTTCCGTTTCGGGTGCGGGTGTCGCTTGTGAGCTGCATCAGGTTAGCGCCGCAAAGCTGCATTTTTTTCTTTCCAATCTGTCAATGTACCGTGCCCGGATCGACAGTGAGCGCATGCTTGGGAATGAGACCGCGTGCAATGTCATCAACACGCTGCTGGGCATGCCGCAGGGCGGCGCAGTGACTTCGCTTGCGGTCTCCTGAGAAATCTCCCTGAAGTACAAGCGTAACTTCGCCCTTGCTGCCGATATGAAGAATTCTGTCCTCTGCGGCGGCATTGATATTCGAATCGGAGGCACAGATCAGATCGTAGACGAATACGTGTCCGGAAACGGGAATGAAGCGGCCGGGGGCTTCATCGACATTCTCCATAATAATCGTCCTGTATAGTTAATGATTGTACACAATGCAGTACAGATGGTCCATATGGCTTTGTCAGCGGAAAACAGAGGATTGTCAAACAGTGATGCAGTCATACTCGGTATGAGTCTTATCGCAGTTCGTGGTGAAAAATTCGACCAGTTGGACGGTTTTTGCTTGACATTTTAAAGTGCTTGCTAAGAGGATTCATCTTATGCTGAAGAGAATAGCCCGATTTATGTTGCTGGATAATTTCAGCCTGAGTCTGTATGAGCGCTCAATTTGGAAGAAAAGCGCTTTGCGGATCATGACGCTCTTCGGTATTTTGTTGGTCGGGGCAATTATTATACACCTTCAATTCGAGTCCGATCGTCGGAACAATGTTCTCTATATACTCGAAACCTTGCCCTTTCTTCTTGTACTATTGCTGCTTTTTTTCTCAAGAATATATCCCTGTCCGTTTCGTCGTCCTTGTTTATCTTTCTTGTTTATGCGGCTGCCCTGGCCTTTGCTTTTTTGATCGCTACACCGTCAGTGCTCTTCATCGCATTCGGACTGGTTCTCATTACACCCGCGCTCGGACGTGTATTTTTTAGTTTCAGAATCTCCTTGCTGCTGAGTGCTCTCAACCTTTGTCCGTTTTTTCTCTTGCTTCTGAACTATCAGCGGCTTGACACGCTCCTGCCTCTGTTTCCGAATTCCAGGTATGCTGAATTATATGCAGCGATACTACTCTTTCTTCTGTTCAACCTTGCCTTGCCTATGGCGCTTTCCCGTCTTTTGAATACGCTGGAGCGTTCCTTTTCCCGTTTTCAGGAGCTGAATAAACAACTCTATTACAACGAGCAGCTCTACCGTTCTGTCTTCGATATAAGCGGAACAGCCGCCATCATCTGTGAATCGGACGGTACTATTGCCAAGATGAATCGTGAGGCCGAAGTTATCACCGGCTATCGCGCGCAGGATATCGAAGGGAAGAGAAAAATCGAGTCCATGCTTTTTTTTGAGGATAACGGTGCCTGTGAAATGAACGCGTCCGGAAAGGATTCCATGTTTGCCTTCACCCTGCTGACCAGAACGGACGTATGTAAATTTGTCATGGTCCGCTTTGGTATAATAACCGGCAGCGATCGCTATGTGATAACACTGTTCGATCTTGAGGCCTCCAGTTGCGCTTCTATCGCGCTGGAGCACAGTCGTGAGCGTGAGCGGTATTTTTCAGAACATGATTATCTTACAGGTCTTCCAAACAGACGATCGTTTTTGACGATTACTTCGGCAAAAATAAAGGAGCATTTCGCAAAGGGCAAATGCGCTGCGATGATTTGCGTAGGTCTCGATCGCTTCAAATATATCAACGAAAATTACGGTATCTCGATCGGCGATACCGTACTCAATCTTTTTGCCCTTCGTTTGAAAGGGATTCTGGGTTCCGAGGATGAAATCGGTCGTTTGGGAAGCGATCTGTTTCTCTGTTTCGCGGGTGATATCGTAAGCTCTGAACTGCTGCTTGAGCAGCTCAAGTCGGTGCAGGAACGTTTCGATTACATCTTTTCAGTTCAGGGGTTTTCGATAGAGGTGAACGTCTCTATCGGCATCGCTTTCTATCCCGGTGACGGTATGACCGCAGAGGCATTGGTGCGCAACAGCGAACTTGCACTGCAGGCGGCAAAGAATGCGGGGCAGGGAAATATTGCGGTATATGACAGGGATATAAATGTCCATTTAAAAGAGCAGTATTATATTGAAAATGAAATAAAGAGCGCCATCAAGAACAACCTGCTTGAGATACACTACCAGCCGAAGGTTGGATACGACGGTTCTCTTATCGGCTTTGAGGCGCTCGTCAGGTGGAAAGATTCGTTCGGTAAGTACATATCCCCCGATATCTTTATTCCCGCAGCCGAAGAACTCGGCATTATCAATCTTATCGACCGCTACATCATTACGAAAGTCTGCTCCGATGTTAAGAACATTCTGCACAGCCATAATATTGTGAAGCCCGTATCGGTGAACATTTCAGCAAAAAACTTTTCTCTGGTGTCGATACTCGACTTTGTCATCGAGACGGTCGACAGCTTCGGTATCGACCCCTCCTTTATCGAAATCGAGATTACCGAGACGGGCATAATGAATAACGAGAAAAGTGCCATCGCGGTGCTTGATAAGCTGACCAGTAAGGGATTCAACATCATCATAGATGACTTCGGTACCGGTTACTCCTCACTGAATAAACTCAAGGATTTTCCCGTTCGAACGATAAAGATTGATAAATCTTTTGTCGACGAGATTCCCGGCAATGCGAAAGCCGAAAATATCATTCGAACGATCATTTCACTGGCGAACCATCTTGATTTTACTCTGGTTGCCGAAGGTGTTGAGCGCCGGGAACAGGTTGAATTTCTCAAGGCTCTCGGTTGTGAGGTTTTCCAGGGCTATCATTTCTTTCGTCCGCTGCCTGTGTCGGATATCGTTAAACTGTTTACTCCCAATCCGGGCCTGATCAAACACTGAGCCCCCTTCGTTTTAAATCGAGACGATGCCGCTTTTGCCTCGTTTCACTCAGAAAAACCTGAAAACTCACACTCTTTTTCGAACTTACCAATTGACATAATTTTATACGCTTTTCATTCTATCCCTGAGCAATCGGGCGTCCCCGCTTTTATGCGGCGCTTGCAAGTTAAATGTCACTATTTCCGGGGGATTATGAAGCAGCAAGTCACTATCGGCCTAATAGGATTCGGAACAGTCGGAGGCGGTCTGTTCGAGCTTTTGCAGAAAAATGCGTCTCTTATAAGCGAGCGTACTTCGATCAGACTGGTCATAACAACCGTCTGTGACAAGCGTGTCGATTATGTCACATCGCGAGTTCCTTCTGATGTCAGGGTAACCGACGACTGGAAAACGGTTATCAGTGACCCCGCAATCGATACTGTCGTTGAACTCATCGGGGGCATCGAGCCTGCCAAAAGCATCATCCATGCGGCCTTGTCCGCCGGCAAGAATGTCGTGACCGCAAACAAAAAGCTGCTCGCCGAATCAGGTGAAGAATTGCTTGCATTGGCAGATCACAGTACGGCGAAGCTTGCTTTCGAGGCTGCTGTCGGCGGGGGGATACCCTGTCTTGAGGCTCTGAAAAACGGCCTCGTCGGAAACAAACTCTCTTGCGTCATGGGCATACTCAACGGTACGACAAATTATATACTCACCAAGATGGAACAGGAGGGTTTATCCTTTGATCTGGCGCTGAATCAGGCTCAGCAGATGGGTTTTGCCGAGGCTGATCCCACCTTCGATATAGAAGGATACGATGCCGGTCACAAGATATGTCTGCTTGCGATGATCGCCTTTAACAAACGGGTAAACTACCGTGATATCGGTATTGAGGGAATAACACGGCTTACCGCGGATGATTTTCGCTTTGCGCGTTCTCTGGGCTACGCGATCAAGCTGCTCGGTATCGCCAGAAAAACTGAAAGCGGAGCGATTGATGTACGGGTGCATCCGACCATGATCCCTCTTGATCATCAGCTTGCAGAGGTTGATCATGAGTTCAATGCTGTACTTTATGAGGGAGATATGAGCGGCCCAGTCCTGCTTTACGGACGTGGTGCAGGGGCTCTTCCCACCGCTTCCGCAGTTGTCAGTGATATTGTACAGATGGCGGTAAAAAGCGAGGTGCCGGAGAGTGCAATTTCCCTTTCCGGAAAGGCGACGCTTCTGCATCCGCATAAAAGGATGCTGCGTTATTATTTTCGCTTACATACCGAAGATCGCCCCGGAATACTCGAGAAAATTGCGGGTACCTTCGCGCAGAACAATATATCAATAGCCTCAATGGAACAGCCGAATACAAAAAATGTGAAGGATGCACCCGTGACAATTTTCTTTTTGACGCATAACGCACTCGAAGAGGGTGTTGTGAAATCTGTTGAAAAGATTAATGCATATGATTTCGTTAAAGAGCCGGTGCTCTTTATCAGGGTTGAGGATAACGAAAATGGGACACAGCAATAACGCTTTCAGGGCGTATTTCACCTGCTTTAACGGTTGTGAGGGTGAGTTTCCCCTCGACGAAGTTATTTACCGCTGTCCGAAATGCGGATCACTTCTTGAAGTAACACACGACATCGAACGTCTCAAGAGAGTGAGCGCCGATGAATGGCGTCGTCGTTTCAGTGAAAGGGTGGGATCAACGAAGTGGCCCTACGGGTCAGGGGTATGGCGCTATAAGGAGTGGGTGGCGCCGGAAATAGATGATGAAAACATTGTTTCAATGTACGAGGGAAATACAAATCTTTTCTGGGCCAAGCATTTCGGTGAGAAGACAGGTGTTAAAGATCTTTGGATCAAGATGTGCGGAAATTCCCATACGGGTTCGTTCAAGGATCTGGGCATGACCGTTCTGGTTTCGATGGTGAACGAAATGCGTGCACGCGGAAAACAGATCCGTGCCGTCGCCTGCGCTTCAACCGGAGATACATCGGCCGCGCTATCCGCTTTCGCAGCCTACGCGGGAATACCATCGATAGTTTTTTTGCCGGCTAACAAGATCACAACCGCACAGCTGGTGCAGCCTATGTCGAACAATGCGATCGTACTCTCCCTTGATACCGATTTTGACGGGTGCATGAAGGTCGTGCAGGAACTTACGAAGCAAAGCGGTCTGTATCTCGCCAACTCCATGAATTCCCTTCGCGTTGAGGGACAAAAGACAATCGCTCCCGAGATCGTGCAGCAATTCGATATGGAGGTTCCCGATACGATCATTATTCCGGGGGGGAACCTTGGAAATGTATCGGCTCTGGGGAAAGGCTTTTTGATGATGCTTGAGCTTGGATTGATCAGCAGCTTGCCTCGTATAGTGGTTGCGCAGGCCGAGAACGCAAATCCCCTTTACAGGGCATATGTCGCCGGTTTTGACAAGTATGTTCCAATTGCGGCAAAGAAAACGCTCGCTTCGGCGATACAAATCGGCGATCCGGTGTCTGTCTCCAAAGCGATTGCAACACTGAAACAATTTAACGGAGTGGTTGTTCAGGCCTCCGAGGAAGAGCTTGCAAATGCTGCCGCCTTGGCCGATCGTTACGGAATGTACACCTGTCCGCATACCGGAGTCGCTATCGCCGGCTATTTGAAGCTGGTTGAGAACAAAACGATAGCTGCAAATGAACGTGTCGTTATCATTTCGACAGCTCACGGACTTAAATTCTCCGAGTTCAAGGTGGCTTACCACGAGGGGACGCTCGATGGGGTTCATTGCCGTTATCAGAACAGACCGATCAGCGCAGCGGCGGATGCAGATGCCGTATCGGAAATCATCAACAGGGTTTTGGATGGCAAAATAGTACAGTAAGCTGTTGAAGAACGGTACATCTTTTGTTATCTTTGTTTTATTATCACTTCCCGATGGCGGCTCTTTATTATAATGTTATGCTTGAAGTCCGTTATACTGGCGATAAGCCCTCACAAGCGCTTATCATCTGTTTTGAGGGCATAATTTCTCTTATTCGGGTCATCATATTTGTTTCAGAAGTGTGAAAGGGGTATGGCGTGGATAAAGCAAAAAAAATTCTCATTGTCGATGATGATCCGATAACACTGCTATCGGCAAGCCAGATGCTTTCATCATATCAGCTCTTCAGTGCCGCATCGATTGACGAAATGCATGCTTTGCTCGATCGGGAATTGCCGGATCTCATATTGCTGGATGTGATGTTTCCCGAGATGAGCGGCTTTGAAGCGGCGGAGAAGTTGAGCTTTGAGTTTGAGAAAAGACATATCCCCATCATTTTCTGTACGGCAAAAACAGAGGGGATTCATGTCAGAAAGGGGTTCGAATCGGGAGGAGTCGACTATATCAAGAAACCTTTCGAAAAGGATGAGTTATGTGCCAGGGTCGGGGCTGCACTGAAGCGAAATGATGAACAGCTCAGGCTGGTCGAAGAAGCTTCAATTGATCTGCTCACCGGTCTGTATAACAGGCGCTATTTTTACAAGCTGCTTGCCGACAGAATGGCCTATTGCAAAAGAAAGAATGTACCATGTTCGGTTGCCATGATAGACCTGGATCATTTTAAGGATATCAACGATCGCTGGGGTCATGTTGCGGGAGATGAGGTTTTGCGGTATATTGGCGAGACTATCAATGCAATGATCAGGGAATACGATGTCGCTTGCCGCTTCGGCGGAGAGGAGTTCATTGTCGCACTGTTCGATTGTGACGGGGAAAGCGCGTTTCCTGTGATTGAAAGGATTCAGCTCTATCTAAAGGAAAAGCCGGTTGTTTTTTCAGAGGGTGAGGCAGCACTCAGCTTCAGCTGCGGAATCGCCTCGACACTTGAACGCGAGGAAAACAGTCAATTCGATGATATCGAATCGCTCATTTTTCTTGCCGACAAACGAATGTATCTGGCGAAAGAACAGGGCAGAGATCGCATCTGTATACGATGATATGATGCGGGCTGCCGGGCTCGCTATTTGCTTTTTCAGATTGTAATAGTGATACATGAATTTGTATATCGTCAGTTGCCCGACCGTTCGTTTCTATTCATAGCGCAGGGCATCAATAGGTTTTAGATTCGATGCTTTCTTCGAGGGATAATAACCGAAGAATATCCCCACCGCAGCTGAAAAGCCGACAGAAATAAAAACCGCCGATACTGAAAAGATAAATGGCCAGTGAATCGCATAGGTGACCGTAAAGTATATCAACAGTCCCAGTATGACTCCAAAAACCCCGCCCAGACCTGACAGTACAATCGATTCAAGAAGAAACTGAAACATGATATCGCGTCTTTTCGCTCCAATCGCCATTCGAATACCGATTTCACGCGTACGTTCGGTAACAGATACGAGCATGATGTTCATAATGCCGACGCCGCCGACGAAAAGTGATATTGAAGCGATACCGGCCAATAGCATCGAGAGTGCTCCGGTTATGTCATCGGCTATTTTCAGACGATCCTCACTCTTTGAAATTTTCAGTTCAGAGGTTGATTCGCTGACAAGGGAGAAGCGTTGTTTACAATATTCAACAAGAACTTTTTCCAGTTGCGGCAGATCCGCATCGTTTTCAACAGAAACGAAAATCGAGCTGAAGCCGCTGCTGCTTTTGAATCGTTGCATTCCTATCGTGTAGGGAATAACGGAGTAGTTGTCGAAGTCCTCACCGCCTATGGCCTCGCCTTTTTTGTCTAGTACGCCTATGACACGGTATGTTGAATTATTGATCATGATCTGCTTGTTCAGAGGGTCTTCGGAAAAAAACAGTTTATTCGCAACAGTCTGTCCGATAACGATGACTTTATCAAAAGCGTCTATTTCACGTTTGGTAAACAATCGGCCGTTTGCGGCATACCTGTCCTGCAGAGGAAAAAAATCCTCACTTGCAAGGTAAATTTTTGCGCGGTGTTTCTTGTCACGATAGTAGTGTATGGCGCTTGCGTCACGGGTCTCGCTGATGTAGTTTGCCGGTGAAATGTATTTGATCTGTGCCATCAGTTTACGAATGGCGTCCAGATCATTGGCATTGAACTTCTTCCCTTTGAGAAGAGAAACGTAAATTGCGTTTTTACCGTAGCTGGTAACCATATCGCGAACTGCAATCTGAGCACTGCTGCCAAGACCGATCATGGCAATAACGGAGGATATGCCAATGATGATACCGATACTGGTCAGTGCGGAGCGCATCTTGTTCCTCTTAAGTGCACGCAAAGCGGTAAGTATGTTTATGCCAATATTCATGTCAGTTCACTCCTGTCGGGGCAGACGATACAGCAAAATATCAAAATAACCAAAACGTTCGGTATGTACCAGATTCTTTTCGCTGATGTATTCCTTGTAGGTCTTTCGTATTTTCCCCTCAAAATTACCATTTTTGGAAATTGCGAGAAACAGCGGAATATTTTGTTCAGTAACAGTTCGGGGGGGCAAAGAATCACCCGTATGCATGTTTGTTTTAATCGGATTATTATCAATAATTTTTTTTATCAGTTTTATATTATAGTTCATCGGCCCCTGTATGACTAGAGGGCGCAGTTCATTTTCTATGGTAAGTCCCGCTGACCAGCAGCCGAAAATAACTGCATTTTCGGGCAGTTCTTCTGAGAGTTTTTTTGAAAAATCGTGTTGGACATCATCGGAGAAAATGAGCCATTTCGAATATTGAAACAGCTGTAGAAAAACCATGATTGCGAACAATGCACGGTAATTTCTTCTATCTGAAAGAAATTTCGGAATAGACTTTGTTGCGGGCCATAAAACTGCGAAACAGAGCGTTTGCCAGAGCAGCAGCAGGGCGATGGGGGTAAACGCCTCGTTGAAGCGGCGGCCGGTAAAAGAGAAAAAAATCGTATCGTATACCCATTTTCTGAAATGCAGCGGAGTAAAAAGCATAAAAGCGGTGATACCCGTGTTGAAAACGAAGTAAAAGCGCATAAAAAAAGCGACGGCCTTTCTGAACGAAAGGCGTTTTGTCACTCCTACAAACTCGGAAAAAAGATTGATATGCTGATTGGTAAAGAATCTGGCGGAAAGAATACTCAGCGGAGCAACGAGAAGAATGTAGTAGCGTGAGGGATGATATTTCAGCAGGGCGAGAAACAGAAAACCGAAAAGCATCCAGCTCGAGAATAGCATGTCGGCGAATTTGAGTTTATTGCTGTATAAAAATTCATGATAACTGTAGAGAGAAAAAAGTATAGCCGAAAAAAAGATAACCGGCTGTATGTGGGCGAATTCAACCATCAGCAGGTTTGCAATCATAAGGTAGAGCGGGTCAAAGTTGTCGGCTCCGGCGCTCTTCGGAAGTACACGGCTGATCCTGACGTTGAAGACTTCATGAGCGGTCAGCCGATCGAACAGTGAATTTGCGTAACCGAAGTGTGCAAGTATAAAATAAGTTGCGGCAATTGCCGCCATCAGCAGGTAGAAATGGTGTATAACATAGCGGTTCAAACGGTGATGTGAATAAAGTGTGTAGAGATAAAAAAATGGCAGCATGCTGAAAGGAACGAGAAGCAGTGAAAGCTTTGTGCCCAGTCCCATCCAGATTCCTGCGAGCGCCGCGAGGAGATTTAGCAGCAGCCTGATATATGTTATTGATAGCGATTGCCCGCATTTATTGCGTTCCTTAAAGAGATCGTAACAGTTCCAAATCGCCGCCATGGAAAGAAGAGAAAAAAAGACAAGCTGGTTCTCAAAGAAGCCGAGACGCTGGTACATAGAAGTGAAATGACTTATCCCGAAGATGAAGAGCGCAAGAAATGCCGTTTCCCTGTCGTATCGTTTCTTTACAAGAAAGAAAATCGCGAACATGGAAAGTGTGGAAAAAAGAACATTCAGACTCCGGATTGAAGCTAATCCCGTACCGAACAGCGAAAACCACTTTTCGTACAGAAAAACGGGGAAGGGTGAAGCTTTGTGCCAACTGCGATATTGATCTTCCGGAGACCATTTCCAGGTGCCGTATAAAATTTTGTTTTTCGCCGATAGTGTCTTGAATCCCTCATCGGTGAAGAGTGCGGCCGATGTGCTCAGGTGCGGCGGTGCGTCAGCCGTTATCCGGACAGCTCTCATAAGTGTAAAAAACAGGATCATGAGAATAAATAAAACGGGCCAGTATCTGCCCGAGATTGTACTGCGTATCAGGCCGACCAGAGTATTGAAGATACGAGCCGGAGATACGGTCGAATGTTTGATCATTTCTTTTGTCTTATCCTCGGGATGGGTCATTCTTTTTATCACTTTTCATCATGCAAGGAATAGATATAGGCATGATCGTTTCTGAAAGTGATTTCCTTTTCGAGCCGCAGCAGCGGTATAGAGGCAGCCTGTTCGCGAAAACGCAAAAGAAGGCCTGCGTTGCGATCGATAGCGTTTCTGTCCTTGACCAGAAGCCGCTTAATGTAGAAATCATCGACCAGAATGTAATAAATGTTACGGGCCTTCATTTCTTCCAATAACTCATCGACGGTTTCGCTTTTCAGCGTAGAAGTGAGGGCGAAGGGGTGCTTTCGTAATCCGCCGTAGTATCCGATAACCGAGTGTTCAGTTATCAGTATTTTCCTGCTTTCTTCGGCTTGGGTTTTGAGCCACTCGGCAGCGAGTTTAAACTGCATGCGGCGAAGACTGTAATGATCAAACAGCTGATTTCCGTGCACACAGGAAGCCGAGATGATCACAAGGGCAAAGAGAAAAGCCGCAGTATTTTTCAGGGTGATCCCGGAATACCCTGACGATTTACGAAGGTGGTACACGAAGATTGCCGAAAAGGATAATAAAAAAAGGAGAAAAGAGACAATAACAAGCGGGCGCAGTGTAAATAATATGAAAAGATAATACAGCAATAGAAAGGCAATTACTGCGATCGACGCAATTGTGAGTGCTCTGCCCATTTTGCGCAGCCGGGGAAGAATGCATTCTCTGAAACCGATGGCGCAAAACAGCAATAGAATCCATAAAATGGCAAAGACATAACGGTCCTTGCTGTTTTGATATACACAGTGCACAAAGAAGTACCCCGCAGTATAACATAGCAGCGGAAGAGTCAGCGGCGATTTTTTTCCAGCGAAAAGAACGATTCCCGAAACAAGTGCGCTTAGCGTCAGAATGCCCCAAACAAGCAGCAACAGCGCAATGGGCAAAAACCAGGGGGAAAACGATGCGTCATAAATATACAGTGCCCCCC
>JAEWVL010000441.1 GCA_023396665.1 Spirochaetota bacterium | reverse complement strand
CAATACGACCGTTAAGAACACGGTCAGGACTGCTGCGGTGATTTCTCCCCATTTGCCGCAAAGGCATGCAAAAATGTAGCTGAATTTCTTCAATGAACCCCGGCCCTGTATTGACATCATTTCCCGTATATATGATCGGCATATTGGTCTTGTAAGTGGCCCGTATTTTATTCTTGCAAAGAAAAAGACAGGTCATTTTCTGGGGCGATGAAGATATTTCATTATTGTCCGTCGTGTGCGGCTGCCGTGTCCGGTCATGGGGAAAGATTTTTTGTCTGTGACAAGTGCGGGTTTACCTTGTTCTTCAATGTGGCCGCGTCTGCAAGTGTCATCGTCTGCAGCCGTGGCGAGGTGCTGCTTTTAAAAAGGGCAAATGATCCCGGAAAAGGCCTCTACACGGTACCCGGGGGTTTCGTAGATCCCGGCGAGTCGGCTCTTGCGTGCGCGTGCCGCGAGCTTTATGAGGAGTGCGGCATGCATCTCGAGCAAAGTGCGCTCTCGTTTCTCTGCTGCGGCCATAATCGCTATTCATATAAGGGACTGAGCTACCATACGTCCGATATATTTTTTTGCGCTGAAGTTTCTGATCTGTCATGCCTCGTTTCTTGCGCTGAGGTTTCTTCTGTTAGCTGCGTTCACAAAGATCGAATTGATTACTCTTCTATAGCTTTCAATTCTGTTCGTGAGGCTCTTCGGGTTTTTTCCCGTCGTTGATCATTCTTCCTTCGCTTAGCGGGTTGGTCTTTTTCTGATTCTTTATGAGTGAGAGATGTGATAAATTACTTGAAGCGCGGAGTGGAACGGGTGGCCGCAGTTTTATGCAGATGCCTCTATTGTTTTGAATTTATTGATTTCAGCAAATAATTATCCATGTCGTATATCCGTCACCGCTTTTCGATGGCCTTTTTTCTGTTTTCCATGCATAGTCCTGTTTTCCAAATACAGAATTCAATGCTTTTGGTACTAATCGGTATGAAATTTCATTTCGATTAAAAATGCTTTCTGGTATTTCCTCTTTAAGACGTTCTTGTATACCCCGCCATGGAATGCCTTTGTCCCTAATAATGTTTAAAAATTTCGAATCCGAACTGAAGGACTTTATAGCTTCCGCCTCACTATAGTTTTTGTCGTTAGCTAATTGCTCGTTTTTAGTATTTGTTTCATATGAACGACTTTTCTTTTTTGTTGATTTGTTATTACCAAAAAACCAGCTAAATGGACCAAAACTTACTCTGCCGAATGTGCTTTTGCTTTTCTTCGATAAGGGAATAGAAATACCACCATTACGGCCCCAAAGACTTAGGCGAGTACCGCTTTTGCCAAATGTAAATGGTCCTATTCTTAATCTCATACCCATATATATGACCTTAATTACGAGATATTTGTAATCATTGGTATTATAATATTTTCAATATGTCAAGAAAGAATACCATGCGGAGGTCTTGTTAATTCAGTCTTCTCTTATCACTTTACTAGTATGATCTTTTTATTACGCTTCGCGGATAATTTTTGTTTTATTAGTATCGAAGTTGGTGGGACTTTCTTGTATCGACAAGAAAGTCCCGCAAAGAAACGACTTCTCAAACGCCGAAGGGGCTGGCGTGCAGAACTTTCGAGCCGATGCTTGTCGCATCGGTCTTCGAAAGCTGCACGCAGGGGAGTGGCACTTCGTGCCACGGGTTTAATGGTATTTCTCGTTTAATGCAATCAGAACATGTTCATAATTATATACAAAAGGTCGGTTCTGTTTAAAAATGTGATAACTGAAGTGATTTGCGGGCTTGTGATTTATGACTGGACTTATGAAATAGTTATGATTGCGTGTTGTATGTCTGTTCATGATAATATATTGAATGTATGGGTGGATTGTTCGGGTGACTGTGGTTATGTGCAATTAGAGCGCCAGACTTTTCGTTTTTATATAAAGTAGTTGAAAAAATGGGTACCCCATACCCCTTTTAAGAAGCCCGGCATCCGTGCTGGGCTAAGAGAAATGGATAGGTAGAAGAATATGTCAGATGATTATATTGATGATGAAATAGAACTTGAAAATACAGATACAACATTAGAGCCAGGAAATGAAGGTGAAACTGATGAAGAACCTCTTATGGAGGACCCTTTTAATCCTAATGAAATAAGTATTTCCTCAAAGCCGGATACATTACGTAATCTTGTAGAAAGATTAAACCATGATGAGATCGATCTAAATACTGAATTTCAGAGACATGCTGAACTTTGGGATAACTCAAAAATGTCACGCTTAATAGAGTCCATACTGATTAGGTTCCCTCTGCCTGCTTTTTATTTTGATGCTTCCAACGAAGACAAATGGCTTGTTGTAGATGGACTTCAACGGTTATCATCTATAAAAAAGTTTATTGTTGATAAAAAATTAGCTCTTCACGGATTGGAATACCTCAAGGAGTTTAACGGTAAAAAATACGATGATTTATCAAGAACATATAAAAGACGTATTGATGAATGCCCGGTAACTCTTTTTCTGATTCAGCCGGGAACACCGGAAAAAGTGAAATATTCCATTTTCAGAAGAATAAATACCGGCGGTCTTGTTCTAAACGATCAGGAAATCCGAAATGCCATGACTACACAGAAAGTACGAGATTTTCTTAAAGATTTAGCATTAGATGAATATTTGATAAAAACAGTTGGAGATCAATCAAGAAGAATGATTGATCAAGAGCTTGTATTAAGGTTTTTGGCTTTTCATTTTCAGGATTATTTCCAGACAAAAAAGAATATTACAGATTTCCTTGATGAAATGGTTGAAATCTTGGAAAAAGCTACTCCGAATGAATTGGATGATTATAAGCACTCTTTTTGTATGGCTGTTGAACGGTGCTGGAAAATTTTCGGTGATCTTGCTTATGAAAAAAGAACTAGAGGACAGACATCCCGTCGTCGAAGAAAGAATTCAACACTCTTTGAAGTCTGGACTACATCTCTTGTTAAACTATCAAAGAATGAAATGGCAAAACTTGAAAGAAATAAGGATTCTGTTGTTCAAAAACATGAAGACCTTGTCACAGATGACAATGATTACTTCAGGGCAATAACGTACTCTACACAAAAGAAAGATCATTACAGAATCAGAAATGATAAAGTATCAGAAATTATCAAGGAGGTCATCAATGCTTGAATTTATTAGAGTCCAACGATTCAAATCCCTACTTGATGCCAGTTTCCCTTTAGGTAAAATAAATCTTTTCAGTGGTTTAAATGGAATGGGAAAGTCATCTCTGATTCAAACATTACTACTTCTGCGACAGTCTATGGAAAGAAATACTTTATTGGACAAAGGTCTTCTCCTGAAAGGTGAGTATGTATCGTTGGGTATTGGAAAAGATATTCTTTCGGAAAACGCAGAGGAAGAAACAATTGGTTTTACGTTAACATGGATTGATAACGCTCCATTAAATTTTCTTTATAATTATTCAGCTCAATCAGATTTGCAACCAATTCAAAAATCTATCAATATGTCCTTGAAAGATATGAACCTTTTTTCGAAGAATTTCCAGTATTTATCTGCGGATAGGGTCAGTCCAAAACCAGCTTACGAGATTTCCGATTATTATATAAAAGATTTGAATTCATTGGGTAATCATGGCGAATACACAGCTCATTTTATTGCAGAATATGGTTTATCCCCGTTAAACATTCAGGAACTCAAACACAAAGATGCAAAATCTGAAATGCTACTCGAGAATATTGAAAAATGGATGGCAGAAATTTCACCGGGAATCCACATTCATGCAGCGATGCAGAATGCGACAAATTCTGTTTCACTCGGTTATTCATTTGATTACGGTACACAAAAGACGATCGATTTCAAGCCACAGAATGTCGGCTTCGGATTGACCTTTGTTTTACCTGTGATTACATCCATTTTACGAGCAAAAGTTGGTGATCTGTTAATTCTCGAGAATCCAGAAGCACATTTGCATCCGGGGGGTCAGGCAGTATTGGGAAGACTATGTGCGATAGCGGCTCAAAATGGAGTACAATTGTTTATTGAAACTCATTCCGACCATTTTCTTAATGGGCTTAGAGTCGCAGTCAAAGAAAAAATGATCAACCCAAAAGATATAAAACTCTATTATCTTGAGAGAAATCCCGGTAACATTCACGAATCCATTGTTATTTCACCAGAAATTTCCGAGAATGGACGGATAAGCTACTGGCCAAAAGGTTTTTTTGATGAAGGAGATAAGCAACTGGAGAAACTTTTGTGAGTGGCGTTCTGATTTTAAACCATCATAGTCTGCCCTTTCAAAGTATAGATTCTGCCGATGAATTTGTTCCTGAATTTCTTAAGATTTGTATCAGATGTAAAAATATTGGCTTAAACACTATCCTTTTGGATAATTCTATTGATGCGAGCTGGTTTCGGCTGGAATTATGTGAAGGTTACTTTTGGCAAGATTGGTATAATAGATTCAATGACGAAACAAATAAGGATTTATGTAGAGCATTCCGCAGCATACAGACCAGTCAACCTTATTTCTCCATGGATGATATCAATAATAACATTGTTTTGTTTGAAGTTGAATATCAAGGTTCTACCCAGTATGATGCTCTAAAAGCGGCTTGCTGGCATGATGCTCCCATTACGAGTTTCCCTACTTCTTTGATATGGGAGGATTCCCCTTTACAAATATTTATACGTATGCTGGAACAAAACGGGGAACTAAATGAAGAAAAAGATGACATTCGTAATTTTTATTCCTTGGCCGTTTACGAATCAATAGAATCAGTCTTCTTATCAGAAAGAAATGATTTACTTAAAAAAGCTGCTGATCTTTATAATCAGTGGGGTTTTTTATTCCCTAATCTTCAGTATTGCGGGAAAGTACAGGAACAATTATTAAATTGGTCTCAGAAAGATAGTATTTTTTCTCAAGTTGTTGAGTCTTTGACCATTTTAAATAAATTTTCTCAAAAATGGAAAGAGGGTAACATCGGTAGTTACTCTCATGAAATCTTAAGGGAAATAGGATTGAACCATCAAGTCAGTGGAGAATCTGATTCGGTAATAAATAATGCAACTTTAAGAAAGCAAAGAGAATTTTATCTCCCCGTTGGAGTAAAAAAATTTTTTGAAAACCATATCAAGCTTACTAATGGCTATCGTATACATTTCTATCCTGATTTGGATTCCAAGACCTTGTTTATTGGGTATATTGGAAAACACCTGAAATTATAGAGAATTTAAACATATGTATAATAGTATCTGCGACAGTGAATAAAAAGGGGGGACTACAATATCAACGTCATTACACATAACTGAGAGTTGACCCTCCGCTCCGTGCTCCCCTTCGACAAGCTCAGGGGGCGCGCGGTGCTCGGCGCTACTGCCTGCTGCAGGGTCTCTCTCCACCATTGCTGCGATACGGTCGACGCAACGTCGCATAACTCTCGTACATGACTACGAAAATTCAAACCTGCGATCTCAAACCTGACATACCGTTGTCACAAACATGTGCTATAATACCATAAATATTGTTGAAGGAGTAATGTTTATGGAAAACAATGATGAATTAATGGCAAAACTACCTCATAATGGCAGGATTGGTAGACTGGTTAAAATGCTGGAAAAGGAAAATGATAGAGATGCTGTTTTAGATATTTTAAATGATGCAGATAAGTATGAGATTTTATATGACGATCAAAAATCAGCATGGTGGAAAAATGCAATCGACAAAATGGAACATATTTTTGGTAAAGAAAAATCAGAATTAATCATGAGAAGGTGTGGAGCTAAATGCTGCGGTAAAGGACAGCGAGAAACAGCTAAGCGGTTAATGACCGAAGCAGGTTCCCTTGATAAATTTCTTACTAGAATCAGCAAGCATGATGTCAAAGAAGGAGATTTGACATATACTCTTGAAAATAATAACACAATAATTGCTGACCATAATAAATGTTTTTGTAAACAAGTTGCTAATACAAAAAATAAGTTCAGTAATCTGATATACTGTCAATGTTCAGTAGAATTTAACAAACAGTTTTTTACTGCAGCACTTGGCAAAGAAGTTCAAGTTGAAATATTACAATCAATAATTTGTGGTTCGAATTCGTGTAGGTTTAAAATTACATTTTGAGGAATAGTAAATGATAAACCATATCTATTTAGATAAAGGGCGTCAACCTGATAATCATGAAATCTCAACTACATTAGGTAAAACTTCATTTTTGTGGCGTGATATTCATAACTATATTTCTCAGTATTATGATTTTACACCGGAATTAATTTATTTTACCAAGAATTATGGCTGGTCGGTTCGATATCGTAAGAATAATAAGACCTTATCGTATTTTTTTCCAAAAAAAGATGCTTTTTCTATATTGATAATTTTAGGTAACAACGAAGCAGAACAAGTACAACTGATAAAAGATAAGTTAAATGAAAACGTAATACAGGTTTTTGACAATACAGAACAATTGCACGATGGTAGATGGTTGTGGATTGAAGTTATGAATTCTGATGATATATCTTCATTTAAAGAATTATTATCTATTAAAAAGAAGCCGAAGAAAATATGAATTGATTAATGATGTTAATGTGCTGTATAGAAGGTTCAAAACTTCATACAACTGAGACTTATGCGCTCCGCTCCGTGCTTACTGGTTGTACTGATAACGAGAGAGCATGCCGTGAGACCCACAGAAGGTGCAATACATTGAAATTTTGCTTACACTGCCTGAACCTATCTTTAGAATGTTGCGACGGGAAGTCTTGTGCAAGCAATGGTAATCATGTTTACATATAGCGAATTCTCGAACCCTATGTTAAAGAATATTGTTAGTGACTTGCAATAGAGGTTATATATGAAATTCAAGGTTTTCTTGACGGTGTTGCTTGCATTGTGTTTCTATAATGTTTATTGCGAGGAAAAAGAAACCACTAATTATTCAATCGGATTTGTTTCGAGTGACATGTTATTTCATGGTCCGGGAATATATGGAGAATATTCTGGTTTCGGAAAAATAGGTTTGTTCTTAAAATATAATTATATCGGATATGGCTTGTTTAACGCAATTATCGAAGATTTTAAAAACTATGATATTTCTGGAAATGGTTTAACTTCGGGAATTAAGTATTATATTGAGTTTGATGAAAGAGGACATAAATCTCTTTACGTATCTCCTCAAATATTTTTGAATTCGTATGACGTTCAAGATTCAGACATCGATCATTGTTCTATGAATATCCTTGAGTATGGAGCAGGTATAAGTTGTGGATATAAAACAATAATCGGAAGTTTCTTTATTGATATTGGAATAGGATTAAATATTTCCGGAGCATATTTCTATGATCATAAAAATTTTCCGGATAATGATGACGTATGGTTTTTGGAAAATGATCATGCAAACCCCGGAATGATATTCAATGTAATATGTGGAATAGCATTATGACAATTCACTTGTCTTAATATTACTCAATTATATAACCACTTATGCGCCCGATGACTGCAATGTTTTGGTGTTCTTTCCTTATCAGTCATTGATAAAAATTTATTTGTCAGAGTGCGTCATAAAGAAAATCGCAAAATAAATGCGGCAACTTACGATAACTGAGAGTCTGCTCCGCTCCGTGCTCCCCTTCGCCAAGCTCAGGGGCCGCGCGGTGCTCGGAGATCACCACATTAAAAAAAATCTTCCATCCCGACGGGATCAGGAAAAATCATAAACAGAATTACAGACAGATCGCCCTGAGTGTTAAACGGCGATACATAAGGCGGTGCTTTGAATGAAACAAATCTTTAATCCCTTTTTACCTCTTAACGAATATATTCCTGACGGCGAACCGCATGTTTTCGGTGACCGTGTCTACATCTACGGCTCACATGACAAAGAGGGGGGAGAGACTTTCTGCATGCTTGACTACGTAGTCTATTCTGCGGCGCTAAGCGATCTTAGGGATTGGAAATACGAAGGGGTAATCTATAGCAGCTCTCAGGATCCCAATAACGACGGGCGGCGGATCTACATGTACGCTCCCGATGTTGTCAAAGGAAGCGACGGCCGTTACTATCTTTACTACGCTCTGGCCGGTGATGAGCGGCGGGGCGGGGGTTTTGACGGTCCGATAAGCGTCGCCGTCTGTGACACTCCGGCCGGAAAATTTGAGTATCATGGTGATGTCAGGTTCCCGGACGGGACTCCTGTGAAGCGGATGATTCCCTTTGATCCGGCTGTCATCAACGACGATGGGGTGATCCGCCTGTACTACGGTTGGGCTCTCAACTTTCCCATACCCAAAGACCCGATAGGGCGAGCCGTTATAATGAAAGTTATGCGGAAGATGTTCAATAAAACAAAAAGTGAAATTCTGAATGAACCGCAAGGAATCATGGGGGCAAATACCGTTGAATTGGAAGACGATATGCTTACGGTAAAATCTGATATCAAACGTATTGTTCCCGGAAGAAATGCTTCTGATGGTACTTCTTTTGCCGGGCATGCCTTTTTTGAAGCGAGTTCGATCCGGAAAATTAATGATACCTACTATTTCATCTACTCTTCCCATCTGATGCACGAACTTTGTTATGCCACGAGTAAGTATCCTGACAGAGACTTCGTTTTCGGCGGAACAATTGTCTCTTCCGGTGACATAGGTCTTAATGGACGAAAAACCAAAGACAGAATTAACGCTACGGGAAATAATCACGGTAGTATCGAACAGATCAATGGAGAATGGTATGTCTTTTATCATCGGCATACTCATAACTCATCGTTCAGCCGGCAGGCCTGTGCCGAAAAAATTACTATCGAAAATGACGGTTCGATAGCTCAGGTTGAAATCACATCCTGTGGTCTTAACGGCGGTCCTCTGGTTGCAAGGGGAGAATATCCGGCACCCATCTGTTCGATGTTAAGCGACGGAAAGATGAAACATATGACAGTAGGTCGCCTGCGCGCACCCAAACCCTGTATGAGCGATCGAAACGATGAACGTTTCATAACGAATATCAGGAAAGGTGTAATCATCGGCTACAAGTACTTTAAGTTTGACGGTGCCTCTATGCTGAACCTGAAAATTCGCGGAAAAGGGAAAGGGGCTTTTTTAATCAAAACCGATTTGAACGGAGAGTCAATCGGAGAGATACCTGTTACGCCCGGTACCAACTGGAAATCCTTCGGTGTTTCGATCAATCTTTCCGGGGAGTACCCGCTGTTTCTTCAATACAAAGGCTCGGGAATGCTTGATTTTCTGTCGTTTTCGTTTGTGTGATTGCGATAAGTATTCAATGATCCCATCGTGAAAAATTAAAAAGCATCACTGATGTCATTTTCCCCGACGATTCTTTTATTCATATTTATTCCTCTGTAAACAGGGCAATGCTTTCTACGGCATCTCATCATAATGCGGAATCTTCTCGAGATTGTGATCCCAATTAGCTTTTTCATTTAAATAGATGTGACCAGTAGGAACCATTTCTATATCTGTATCAAGACTTCCTGCAGGAACAACTAATAGTTTGCCATCCATTTGAATATTGGGTAGTGCCGAACTACAGATAGGACAAAAGCTCTTTATATGTCCTGAATTGTTATGGTTATATGTTTTTATTTCTTTCTCCCCTTTCAGCCACGATAATTTTGCTGTAGTTGAAAAAAGATTTGCAGCATGTGCTGAACCGGTATCCTTACGACAGGATTTACAGTGACAGAAAAAGAAATTTTCGAATTCACCTGTTATCTCATATTTTATGCTTCCGCAAAGACAAGAACCTTGATGCTTCATTTTGCCTCCAATCCGAACCGCTAGAGATAGCTGATTCTCTCATTTTTTTTATCTGTAACTTAAGCAATTATTGCATCTGACGTATTGCTTATGCGAAGTCGCTGCGGCCTTATCGCCGCAATGTGCCAAGTGAAGCAGGTGAAACCCCGGGCACATCGCGGAGTACAGCGAGCGCGGATCGATTCAGACACTCCTGATACATCCCTGTTTTTAGCTTTGTAAACTTCGAATTTCGCAGCTATTACCTTTATCACTTTATTAAGAGATATATTGGTGTAGACAGTATTCAAATAATGAAGTTAAATGATTTGTCAAGAGTCTTAAGTCACGAATTCGCATATGGGTATCTGTTTATATAATACAAATGAGGTCAGGTAATCATAACAGAGTAAATCAGTTGATTTTCATGAATGAATTCTTTTACAAAACCTGTTGATTCATGTAAACGGATAGACGATGCATTACTTTTTTCTATAGCACTATATAGCTTTTGAAATCCCATTTTCTTGCAGGAAGATTTGCAGTGCTTAAGAAGGATTTTTCCGAATCCTTTTCTTTCAAAATTTTCATTCACCGCTATGTCAAATAAATGAGCTTCAGTCGTTGATGCATTCTCTCTCGGCCATCTGGAAAAGCGATACCAGCCAATAGTAATCGAATTATCTTCGAGTAAAAATATATGATCGATATGTCTGTTATAATGATCCTGATAAATAGACAAAATTTCTTCTTCGGAAAAATTCCTGATTTCTTCAGGTAATCCTCGACGAATTAATGGTATCAGAGATAAGAAATCAGGTTTAGTTTGTAGTTCAATTATTTTCATAACAGTATCCCTGATAGTTCCGGATCAACGGAAGCACTTCCGGCAGATGATCTTCTCACGCTAGTTCACGATTCAGAACGGTAAAAGATTTTGTAAAGTGAAGAGCTATACGAATTCTTATCCCCCCGTATTGAAGGTAACTCGGCGTTTTCTTCTTTACATGCCCTTTTGATATGAAGGTGTTTTCATCGTACACGGTTTATG
>JAEWVL010000429.1 GCA_023396665.1 Spirochaetota bacterium | reverse complement strand
ATCAGTATCTTGACGGCATACATGTGCTGTGTATCGGCCCAAACCACGGAAATGAAACGATCGGGTTCGATTGATAATTTCATAAGAGCTGGACAACCGCGCTTGTGTACGGATATCTTCTTTCCTTTTGATATGAAACCAACCACAGGATCACCGGGTATCGGCTGACAGCATTGAGCCAGCCGAATCGGCACATTGCTGTTTCCGTCAACGATAATGGCGTTCTTGTCGATTGAATGGTGGTACTTGTGGATATCTGTCGCGTTTATGGCAAATTGTTCCGTTATCGCCAACTCTTCCGGTTTTGCCGTCGCAGCTGTATCGGTTTTCGGATCTTCGTTCTTTTGGCGCTTGAGCCAGTTTCTTATTTTGTTTCTTGCGTTTGCCGAACGAACAAACTTAAGCCATGAGTCGGAGGGGTGCTTGCTGGTATTCGTAATTATCTCGACGATATCACCGTTTTTTAAAACGGTTCTGAGCGGTACCATCTTGTTATTGATTCTTGCACCTGAACAATGATTACCGACTTCAGAATGTATTGCGTATGCGAAATCGACCGGTGTTGATCCCTTGCCGAGTCTGAGAATTTTTCCTTTCGGGGTAAATACAAAAACTTCGTCCAGATAAAGATCCATTTTAAGCGATTTCATGAATTCTCGAGTGTCGTTCAATTCTGAACGCCAGTCGCGCAGTGATTTCAGCAGCAGCATTTCGTTCGGCTGGCGTGAAGACTTTTTCTCTTTATATGCCCAGTGGGCGGCAATTCCCATCTCGGCGGTGATGTCCATTTCCGTAGTGCGAATTTGTATTTCCAGAAAATGGTTTCCGGGGCCGGTCACTGTCGTATGGAGTGACTGATACATGTTTGATTTCGGCACTGCGATGTAGTCCTTAAACCGTGAAGGAACCGGCGGCCACAGAGAATGAATAATACCGAGAATAGCGTAGCAGTCCCTGACTTCTTCTGTTATTATACGAATTGCCCTGATATCAAATATGTTGTCAAAGGTCTTGTGATGGGCGATCATCTTGTTGTATATTGAGTAGTAGTGCTTGATTCGTCCCTTTATTCGGGCGACAATGGAGACCGCTTTCAGGTGTTCCGCGAGTTCTTCGCGTATATTGACGAGATACTCATCGAGGAGATCCTGTTTGCTCGCCATCGATTCTTTCATTTTGTTGAATTCATCGGGCATGAGCGTATGAAAGGCCAGATCCTCCAGTTCGGCTCTCACTCGTGACATTCCCAGGCGGCCTGCGATGGGTGCGTAAATGTCGAAGACTTCCTGTGCGATTTTCTTCTGCTTGTGCGGCGGTTGAAACATGAGTGTGCGCATATTGTGTGTCTTGTCGGCCAGTTTGATAATGATGACACGGGCATCGTCGATTGTCGCAAGAAGCAGCTTGCGAAGGCTTTCAGCCTCTTCATGGGATTTTGTTCTGTTTTTCAGTGAAGAGATTTTCGTGACGCCGTTGACAAGATGCGCGATCTCGTCGCCGAATTCTTTGCGAATAGCCTCGATGGAAGTGTCCGTATCCTCAACGACATCGTGAAGCAGCGCTGCGGTTATGGATGCTGTATCCATGCGAAGATCGGCCAGTATGATGCTAACTTCGAGAGGATGAACAATGAATGGTTCGCCCGATAGCCGAAATTGTCCTTCATGAGCCTTCTCTGCGATTTTGTATGCCTTTTCGATCAGCTCAAGATCTGTCTGCTGTCCGTTATTTTTAATGGCCTCAATGAGGGTGTTAAAATCTCTTTTGTGGATTTTCAGCTCATACTCGGGCATAGCAACTCTTCCGGTTCAGGATAGCGAGTGACTCACAGTGCGGGGTTTGGGGAAACATGTCAAAAACTTTAAAATAATCGAGCGAATAATTCTCAAAAGCGACGAGATCGTTTTTAAAGGTGGCCGGGTTACAGGACATATAGATGATGCGGTCAGGAGCAAGAGAGTCCATGATCTTATACAGTTTCGGGTGAAGCCCCGATCTCGGGGGATCGAGGATGACTGTTTTGAATTTCTTCATATTCGGATCCAGATCGGCGGCATCGGCGCAGTGGATGCTGACATTGGATAGATTGTTGAGTTTTGTATTTTCTTCTGCCGCTTTGCACGCTTCTTCATTGATTTCAATTCCAGTCACAGAATCACAGGAGTTTGCGCAAAAAAGACCGATCGAACCTACTCCGCAGTACAGATCAAGTGTGTCACCCGTAACATAATCGCGAATTATTCTGTACACTTCAAGTGCAACTGCGGAATTGGACTGAAAAAATGAATTGGGGAGAATTTTGAAAGATATATCCCCGAATTTCTCGGTTATTGATGGAGATAAATTAGAAGAAACAACAGGAGCGTAGCTGGAATCGGTAATGGCATCGTTTTTCAGCAAATTGAATGAAGTGAGCGGAAGGGAACCTGGAAATGCTGTGTCTGCGGGAAGGGCATTTCCGTTTATGACAAGACTGGCCATGGTTTCTCCGGTATAAAAAGCCTCGCGTAAAACGATGTAACGCAGAAATCCCTCATGTGTAAGGTAGTTGTAATCATCAAGCGAAGCGCTGAATGTGCGCATTGCTTTCCATAGTTCGCGGGATTTTATCTGAAGAAGGGGACAATCTTCGATATCAACAACAAATTTGAATGATCCCTGTTCGCGAAGACCCTTTTTGCCGAAAGATGTCACGTAGTCCATGCGGTTTCGATATCCGTAGGGAGAAGGTGCGGCAACGAGGGGAGTCACTTCTAGAAGACCGGAGAATACGCTTTGCATAAGCTCCTGTTTAAGCAGAAGCTGCTGGTCGTAGTTTATATCCTGAAACATGCAGCCGCCGCAGCGCCCAAAGTACTGACATTCAGGTGTAGCGCTGCCGCGGTATTTTTCAGCCATATCAAGAATTGCTGCGTTTTTTTTCTTTTTCTTTCTCATCATTTTTCCCGTAAAACACAAAGCGAAAATGTCTGCGGGGATCATCGTGATGAGCTGGCCCTGATTTGTCAATAGCTATGTAATGACAATGAACTAACTTTGCGTCTTTCCTTTGGGGCAAATATAGATGCATTTTCCGCAAAGCGAAATATCCTCATCCAGTTTTTCACGTGAGATTTTTCTGCAATATTCCATACATTTGAAAGCATCGAAAAAAGTATCGCGTCCGGTTGTCACGTTCCATAATTGGCCGCTTGCGGCTTTGGCGGGGCAGATATCGACGCATAGCGAACAGTTGCCGCAGCGGCTTTCGGTAATCGGCTGCATTGTACAATCGAGATCCATGTCGGTTAGTATGGTCGCGAGGCGTACGCGTGGACCGAAGCGTTCGGAAACCAGAAGATCGGTTTTGCCGATCCAGCCGAGTCCGGCCCGGGTTGCCGCCATCTTGTGCGAAAAGGCGTAGGTGAGTGTGCTCTTGTAGCTTTCGTCGAGATTTTCCTGGGAGACCGTTGCGCAAATCGGCATAAAGCTTTTTCCGGTAAAGCGCATTTCGAGTGACATCTGCTCGACGAGAATATTCAATTCTGAATTAACCGCGTTGTAGTGATCGTAATACTCGATGACAGGGCCGTCACCTATGGCGTCAATAATGCGATCATCGAGTTTTCGTATGATGGATATGGCGTGCGTGAATCTCTCGAATTTTTTATCGAGAAGTCCTCTCACATCGGCAAAACCGAACTGGTAAATATCCGCAGAAAGCCGGCTTTCAAGAATGTCGCGTATTTTTGTGTTCATCGTATCCCCCGGCTCGTGATTAATGGATTGCTGGTAACCCATATTAATATACTGCAAGAGAAACATTGAAAGCATTTTTATACGGGTTACAAAAGTGCATTTAAATTACTTAGCAAAATGGATAATAAAGCAAGAAAAATTTGTCCCAGTACTGCTTTCGGAGGCTTATTTATTTTGGACTAATAAAGAAGAACTGGTGTTATATTTTTTGGATCGGGTGTGAATTAGATTCGAGTTTTATTTGTGTCAGGGGTTTTACATAAGTGGGGAAATTAAAAATTTATTGCAAAATTTATCAGTTATTATTGAATATCAAGTAGAGGAGAAAATTATGAAAATTGTACAACTTTTATTATGTGTTATCTTTACGGCAAATTTTGTTAGCTGTACGGATAGTAAAACTTATTCGTATCTTTTCTCTATTGATGAAAATGGAAAAACAGAATGGAAGAAATCGCTCGATAAGAAAGGACGCCCCAGAGCTATTAAGCGGACGAATGACGGAAATATATATATTGCGGGAGGAACCGGGGAGGATCAACACAAAGATCGAAATGTTCATCTGGCTTTGTATGATTCTGCGGGTGAAAAGCAGTGGTCGAAAACCAGTGATTTCGATGATGGGGATGAGGCGCTAAGCCTTGATATCACTTCAGACGGCGGTTGCATATTGGGAGGACGAAGCAGACTGAATAACGAGTTATTTGAATGGCAGTATAGCAGAATGCTTGTCGTAAAAGCGGATAGCATAGGTGAAATTGAATGGAATTGTGC
>JAEWVL010000362.1 GCA_023396665.1 Spirochaetota bacterium | reverse complement strand
AGCTGCTTTACCGCTACACTGTCATAACGGGAAAAAGGATCAACAGCCAGGCCCTGATTGCGAACGCATGGCACCATCGTTCCGACGCATTCTCATCTATCGGCACCCTCATCGGCATCGGCGGTGCGATACTGCTCGGGGAGCGGTGGAGGATACTCGATCCGATAGCAGCGCTTGCCGTGAGTTTTTTTATTATCAAGACCGCCTATGAAATAGCAAGCGGAAGCATCAGGGAACTGCTCGAAGAATCTCTCGATGAGCAAACCGAAAAAGATATCATGGAAGTGATCACAGCGAACAAGGCTGTGATCGATCCGCACAATCTCAGAACCCGTAAACACGGAGACCGCTTCATTATCGATGTACACGTCAGGGTCGATAACGATATGAGCGTGTATGACGCCCACATCGTAAACAATGAGATTGAGCACAGTCTGAAGAGTAAATTCGGATCGAAAACAATCATCAACATACACACAGAACCGGAGAAAGAGTGAAAAACGGGAACATCGAATAGTAATAAACTCTTTATATTTTTTTTCATTGGATTTACTCGAGCTTAGAGTAGCAAAGAAAAAAGTATGGCGGTTACCAAACCTATTGCAGTTTCAAACAAACAATAACACCCCCGTATTTTATTCTTGCATGCAAAATCGTCCGGGTTTTTATCAAAAAAACAGAAATTATTCACTTGACTCTGTGACCATTATATTATATTAGTCACAGAGTCAAGTGAACAAGCGAGGAAAATGTGCCGGCTTCATTTACCGATAACGAGATGATTGAAATAAGGGCAAGACTTAAAAGCCACGCACGAACCTGCCTTCTCCGTTACGGAGTCAAGAAGACCTCGATAGACCAACTTGTCGAAGAGGCGGGTATATCCAAGGGGGCCTTTTACAAGTTCTACGATTCTAAGGAACTTCTTTTCTTTGAAATTTTTGAGGATATCCAGAATGAAATAAGTGTCTCTGCGGTAAATGCCTTAAAGGAAAACGCCGATTTACCGGCGTATGAGAGGATACGCAAGGTCATACTCGCTTCTCTTTTTGCATTTGACGAACTGGGAGGTGCAGCCGTCTGGAACGATGAGATAGATTACGTAATGCGTAAACTTCCTGAAGAGCGCCTTAAGGGTCATTTTCATCTGGATGAAACACAGATTGAGGAAATCATACTCAACAACGGGTTTAAGGTATCGAGATCTTCCAGAGAGATTTCAGCGATCATCAGAGCGATGTTTTTGCTTCTTTCGCACAAAAAAGAGATCGGAGAGGACTTGTTTGACAGCGTTGCGACTTTTTTCACCGATGCGATAAGCGCTGAGCTGATGCGGGTATAAATAATCTAACAGTCTCCTGCTTAAGTCCATCGTGGACTTAAACAGGGTCGTTTCGGCAAAATGAATTTGCCGAAACTCGCATTAAGCTCGTCTTTTTAATCGGTGTGGTAGTTATTTATCATCTGTTCGGAGCGCATCTGAACATCAGGGGTAAGACACGTCAAAATAGTTAGACTGTTCTAACTTTTATACTTTGGTCATCATACCATTTTCTGAACACATAAAATGTAAGGAGGCACTATGAAACAAACAACGATCAACACCCTGTTCAGGGCTCTGGGCGAATGGCAGCTGCGCTTCAGGTGGCCGCTACTCATCTTTCTTATCGCACTCACTGTTTTCGGATTTCTCGGACTACCGAAATTGAAGACATCCAGCAGTATGGAGGACTGGTTTGATGACGCGGACGAGATACAGCGTAGCACAGATCACTTCAACGGACTTTTCGGCAACGACGAGTCAATAAACATACTCGTCGAGGCCGAGGACATTTTTGATCCCGAAGTTCTGCGTGCGATTAAGGATATCAGTGATGGACTCATGGAAAACATTCCCTATGCGAAAGAGGTCACCTCGCTTACCGAACTGGATATTGCAACGGGTAATGCGGAGGGACTGGAAATCATTAATCCTTTCGAAAACGGGATACCCGATGATACAGCCGAACTTGAAAAAATACGCAATCTCGTTTTGTCCCGTAAATCTCTCGAAAACCGCATCATCTCCGACGACAGCAAAGAGACGTGGATATCACTGTCATTGTATCCCTATCCCGATCCAACAGAACTAAAAGAGAGCGACAAGGATCCGCTCTATGTCGTAGGAGAGGCAGCGATAGCATTTCTTACAGATCAAAAGTGGAATAGCCCGAAATACCGCATTTACCCCGTCGGTGTCCCCTACACCGAAACGGAGGAGCTCGCGGTTATTGACAGGGAAACCGTACTCAGGGTTTCAACAGGATTTATCGCAATGGTGCTGTGTCTGATTTTTTTCACACGCTCGTTTCGCGGGGTTTTCATACCGGTTGTAACAACGGTGAGCGGTATAGCTGTGGTCTTCGGCATCATGGGATGGTTGGGGATAAAAGGCGATTCAAGCCTTATCACTCTGCCGATTCTACTTGGCATGGCACTGTCAGTCGGCTACTCGGTGCACCTTTTCAATTCGTTCAAACGAACGTTCATGACAACAGGCAATCGCCGATCATCTGTTGTTTCAGCTGTTGAGGATACTGGATGGCCGGTGCTCTTTACCGTTCTGACGACAGCAGCCGGGCTTATCTCGTTTCTTTTCGCAAACATCGCTCCTCTGCGATGGCTCGGTCTCGCCTGTTCATCGGTCGTCATATCCGTGTATCTGTATGTTATGGTTCTTATTCCGACACTGATGAGCTTCGGAAAAAACTCGAATCCGAAAAAGGAAAACCTTGGCCGAATAAAAACCGGAATCGATAGTAAATTCGTCGCGCTGGGCGAATTGATCATCCGTAATCGAAAGGCGCTTCTCGTCACCGCAATTCTAATCGCAGTGGCCTTTCTTCCCGGATACTCGAAATTGCGGGTAAGCATGGATTACTTTGAGATGATGGGGATGAAGATTCCCTATGTTCAAAGACTTCATCATGTCGTTAATACAAGACTCGGTTCATATCTTGATTACAACGTCATGATTGAGTTTCCCGAAAGTGACACGGTAAAAGACCCTACCGTTATGCAAAACTACGACCGTTTCGTTTCTCAGGTCGGAGAATTCGAACTGACGAAGAGAAATGGAGAAACGCCGAAAGCTTCCTCCGTGCTCGATATCGTCAAGGAGATGAACAGAACCGTACACGACGACGATACGGAATTCTACCGAGTCCCCGATGACCGTGATCTTCTGACACAACTGCTGTTTCTCTATGAGATATCGGGAGGATCGAAACTCTATGAATGGGTCAATGAAGACTATTCGATTCTGCGGGCTCAGTTCGAACTTTCGCATTTTGATTCGGCGAAGGTTCGCTATGAGATCGGGGAAATCAAGAAAATTGCCGCCACGCTTTTTCCGGATGCGAAAGTCTCTGTAATTGGATCAGTCGCAAACATCGCCGAGATGAACCACAAGATAGTCATCGGACAGCTAACCTCGTTTCTCGGCGCTATGATTATCATATTCTTCATGCTAATTCTGGTCTTCGGCAGTTTCAAAACCGCCGCAATTGGAATGATCCCGAATATAACACCTGTGCTGCTGATCGGCGGACTTGTTGGCTATCTTAACTACTCGCTCGATATGCTCACCATGACGGTAATGCCGATGTTGATTGGTATCGCCGTCGACGATACGATTCATTTTATCAACCATATCAAGGTCGAATATGAAAAACATGGCGATTATCAACAGGCAATTCTTGATTCATTTAGAACGGTTGGTTCAACACTAGCGATGACCTCGATAATTTTATGCGCGTCGTTCGTAATGTATCTGTTTTCACCGATGGCCACTTTGTTCAAGATAGGTCTGCTGGCGACAATAGGAATCTCATCGGCTCTTGTCGCCGATTACATCATGACCCCCGTTCTGGTTTACACGCTTCAACCGTTCACAAAAGGAACAGGGAAAAACCGACACAAAAAAATACGGCATTGAAAAGTGAATGAACCGGCATGATTTCAACGGCAGTATCAGAATAAATAATCCGATCTATAACAACCGGATATAAACTCATAAGGAGAAACAGTATGAAAAAAACAACAGTCCTTACA
>JAEWVL010000349.1 GCA_023396665.1 Spirochaetota bacterium | reverse complement strand
ACTCATCATCGGTGCTGTGCTTGCTCCTGCGGGATTTCGGGGAAAACAAAGATCCGAAAAAATCGACTATTAATTCCAACAATGAAGGGCGACGGGACGGTAAATCGTTCGACGATAATTCGGTACGTAAATCCTTTTGCTGTCGCCAAGCCCTGTACTCTTCGAGCAGTGCCGCCGTTTCCGCCACCTTCTCTTTCGGGCATTTCATTTTGATATGAGCATCCGCTTGCTGGACAAGTAACGATAACAGCGTGACGAGTAGATCGATTTTTTTCTGATAGGTTTTTTTCTGAAAGGACGAGAATTGTTCAAATTTCTCCGGTTGGTTCCGCATGATGTAGAAAATTTTGGCGAATTCCCCCGCCGCTGAGGGGGTCGAAATAAGCCAGAGCTGGCCGAATCCGTCATCAGTTTTTGTAATGAATTCTTTTTTCAGCGTTTCGGTGTTCGCGGCCCATTTTTCGATGGCGCCCTCATCAACGGTGGCCAGTCCAGCCGCTATGTCAGAATACGTTGCCATTATGTTTTCTCTGATGTATTTCAATATGCTGGCATGATGAATATTCGCAGGATCAAGATTCTTGTCTACCCGCATGATGCAGTCGCGAAGTGATTTGAAATTCTGTGATTCCACCATGTCTTTCGGTGACAGACTGCTGGCGAGATCTGTTGTCAGTATATGAAGAATATAATCCAGCTTCTTGTCGGAATAATCTGAAATATCGGTATTCATGATGCCGAATTTCTCGAGCCGTTTCTTGATCATATCGTTATACATGATAATCACTGAGCGTATCTGTGTCATCGAGAGTGAGGTTTTGACCGCCTGGTAATTTTTTGAGTGAAAACAGAATTCCTGTTCGGGCATAATCCGATTGCCATTGATCTCGGATATTTTATATACAAAAAATTGTTTATTTACCCCCGATTGCAATACGCGTGCAAAATCCTTCTTTTGAATGATCAGTTTAAGAAGTTTTGTCAGATTAAAGGTGCGGAATTTGCCTATCAGGGTGAGAAAATTTTCCAGTGATTTCTGGTCGCGAATTTTTTGCAGCCGATCAATTTCGCCCTGAGCAAGCGCATAACAGTACTCTTCAGAGGGTTCGACCAGCAACTTCTTGGTTTTGTCATTGAAATTGAATTCAAATGTAATTAGTGAAGAAATATAATCCGGAAAACGTTCCCGCAGATGAGTTAAAATGAAGACGATATTTTTATCACGTGCCGGGGTTATCGGCATTTTTATGTTCGGATTGCTTGAAAGGTGTGATTTTGTTGCAAATTGCTGCGTTTTACCCTTTTCAAGCTCTTTTTGAACCCTGACAATTTCGTTTAATACGTCAAAAAGATAGGGCTCACGCGCTGAATGCTCATCGAGAAACGTATACTTTTGAAGTATTGTATCGAGAGTAATTGGCGGCATCGTTCACCCCGTGTAGTTGCTGCGTTGCAGTTCATTATACAGTGTCTGTGCCAGTTTGTCAAAGGCGATTTTTTTCTGTTCACCGTTTGTCGTGTTTTTTACCGTACAGCAGGCTTCTGACAGCTCATCCTCCCCGATGATTAGCGCAAAGGATGCGTTTTCCCTGTCACAACGTTTCATTTGCGCCTTAAAACTTTTCGCAACAGGATCGATGTCGACCCGAAGTCCCGCGTCGCGCAAGGTTCGGGCAATTTCAATGGCTTTTTCGAAGCTTTGTTCCGTGTGAACAATATATGCATCAAGCGTGTATTTTTTGAATGTCTCTTCGGAACACATGAGCATCATTCTTTCCATACCGGCGGCGAAACCGACAGCGGGGGTGGGGGCGCCGCCCAGTTCCTCTACGAGCTGATTGTAACGACCGCCACCGGCAAAAGCGTTTTGTCCGCCGAGTACATCCGTGACAAATTCAAATGTGGTGCGGCAGTAGTAATCCAGGCCGCGCACAAGATAGGGGGTTTCGGTATACAAAATACCCGCTTTATCGAGGTAGTTTTTCACCTTGCCGTAGTGTAGCGAACAGTCTTCACAAAGATAATCCGTTATTACGGGGGCTCCGTCCTTTAAAGCGGCGCACCGCGTTTCCTTACAGTCAAGAAGGCGAAGGGGGTTTTTGTCGAGTCTGGTTTTGCATGATTCGCATAGTTCCGTGAGATGACCCGAATAGTATTTCTTTAAATCGTCCGTATATCTCCTGCGATCCTCTTTGCAGCCGATGGAATTGAGCAAAATGGAATAAGAAGTAAGGCCGATTTTCTTACTTATGGTATCTACAAGCGCGATAATCTCGTAATCGTAATAAGGGTCATCCTCACCGATAAGTTCCGCGCCGAGCTGGTTAAACTGGCGCAGACGACCCCTCTGCGGTTTTTCCGCACGAAACATCGGTCCGAGGTAGTAAAATTTACAGATGTTGCGGCGGTTGTATTCGCCGTTTTCACAATAGGCTCGAATGACCGATGCGGTGCCTTCCGGCCGCAGTGTCATACTTCTGCCGCCGCGATCTTCAAAAGTGAACATTTCCTTTGAAACAATATCGGTATCGGTGCCGATGCCCCGAACAAAAAGATCCGTAAATTCGAGTACCGGAATCACAATTTCTCGGAAATTAAACAGCTCAAAGCTCTCTCTGGCGGATGTTATAATGTGATTCCATTGGGCGGATTTGTCGGGGAAAATATCCTCAATTCCGGGCGCTTTCGTTATCATTGTATTTCTCTTTACTGGTGTCGATCGGATTTTTGCCGCTTCTTTGCGCATAAGCTGAACGCAAGGGGAAATATCCACATAGCCATGAGAATGAGATTATGGCAGGAGCGCAAGAATTATACTGTGAGTGCCTGAATAATTGGCTTTGTCGGCGATTAGTCTTCTTTATTTACCGGAATCACTCGATCTTCTGTGCGTCAAAATACTAATCAGAATCCGCGTATGTTTATGTTCGTTAAAAGTAGTTGCATCACTGATGATTCCCTGCTATTAATACCGCGCGAATAAACCTAATCGTATCCCGGCTTTGTGTCTGCCGGGGCTGGAGGCGGCCTTTTGCCCGATCGCTATTACTTGCAGAAATTGAACCGCTTGTTCATGAATTCTTCGGTGCGTCACATCGGTTCGAGTGACAAAATCGTCATTATGAGTGATTTCCATGCGGGAAACCGGAATTCGCGGGATGATTTTCTCAGAAATTCATCGACGGTGCTTCTCATGTTGCGCTGGTACTACGAGGAGGGATGGACGCTCGTCCTGAACGGCGATATCGAAGAGCTGCAAAAAAGCAGCTATGAGCGTATTCGGGAGGCCTGGCCTGATCTTTTCAATCTGTTTGCCCTCTATGCTCGTGAGGGTCGGCTGCTCAAGTTGAGCGGAAACCATGATAACAAGCTGCACCAGATTTTCCTGCCCGACGAAGTCAACAGGGAAGTGCTGCACAGTATCATCCTGCGACATTCTGCCGGAGACATCTTCGTTTTTCACGGTCATCAGGCTTCACGCTACGGCACCGATATCAATATCCTTTCGGGTTTTTTTCTTCGCTACCTCATGCAGCCCTTCGGGATCAAGAATATTGTGCGTGCTTATGAAAATGATGCGATACACAAGACGGAGAAGCGTGTATATGATTTTTCAAAAGAGAGGGGAATTCTTTCCATCATCGGACATACACATCGCCCCCTGTTTGAAGGGCTGTCACTGATCGAGATTTTGAATTTTCGCATTGAGACACTGATACGCGAAAGTCTGAACGCCACCCAAGGTCGTCGCGAGAGTATCGAAAACGAGATAGGCGAATGCGCCAAAACCCTAATCAGAATGTATCGCAAACAGAAGACGAGGGGAAATGTTCGTGCGGTTTATGACAGGGAGCTGGTGATACCCGCGATATTCAATTCCGGTTGTGTCATCGGAAAAAAAATGGCGCATTGCATAGAGTTGGCCGGTGATTCCATCTCACTAGTTCGCTGGTATAATGAATCACAGAAACAGAAGTATTTCGAGGCCGACGACGACATTCCCGTTCTTTTGTCGGGCGGTGCGATCATCTTCAGAAATGTACTTAAAAGCGATTTGCTCGACTATATCTTCGCCCGCATCCGGCTTCTTCAGCATGTCTGAGAGGGTAGTCTTTTTCTGACTATGCCGTCGTCGTGAAGCGGCCGGTCAAAGGTGATGATGCTCAGTTCTCCCGGGCGTGCGATCGTGTCGTCGGCTTCGCGTGTAACTATTGATACGACACGAGCCTCATGGTCTTTTGCGTTTTCTACGGGGGGATAAATAATCTCGACGCTCTCGCCGCATCGCAGCGGATTATACATCCGCAGTTCCGCCGCATTGTCCGATACTTTTCGGGTAAAGACCCCCAGAAATTCCCGGTTCTTGATGTAGGGAAGATCCCTGTTTTCGTTTGCGGCGAATTCGTTGAAAAGATCATCAGTGTAGGGGCGATGGCTGACAAGAGAGAGTTCCCTTTCGTAAAAATCGGAATAATTTCCCGGCTCAAGGCCCTTTGCCGCAAGATCCAGCGCATGACGGTAGAGTCTGGTTACATTTGCAACGTAGTAGGGTGATTTCATGCGGCCCTCAATTTTGAACGCATTGACACCTGCACGGTACAGTTCGGCGATTTTATTGATCATACAAAGGTCTTTCGATGCCAGAATTTCGGTGCCCTTCTCGTGTTCGATGATATCGAGGTGATAACCGGGTCGTTTTTCCTCTACCAGGGAATAATGCCAGCGGCAGGGATGCGAGCATGCGCCGTTATTCGCGTCACGCCCCGAAAGATAACGGCTCAGCAGACAGCGACCAGAATACGAAATGCACAATGCGCCGTGAACAAAGGTTTCGAGTTCGACATCACAATGGTCGCGAATCTTTCTGATTTCGTCGATGGTGACCTCTCTGGCGAGAACTATGCGCGAGACTCCCATCTTCTGCCACATTTTTGCGGAGAGGTGGTTGAGTGTGGACATCTGCGTTGAAAGGTGAATCGCCCCCTGGAATCCCCCCTCCTGAACGAGCGTCAGCATTCCGGGATCAGATACCATTACCGAGTCAAAGGGAATGTGACGCAGCTGAGCTACGAAGCTGCGGGCCGTCTCAATATCCCCCTCGTGCAAAAAGGCATTCATCAGAAATACCGATTTTACATTGTGCCCGGAGCAGTAAGCTGCCGCTTCCCCGAGCGATTCATATGAAAAATTTTTCGTCATGCGAAGATTGAAAGATTCTCCGCCGAAGTAGACTTCGTGTGCGCCATAGGCAATGGCTGTCTTCAGTTTTACGAAGTCGCCCGCCGGAGCTACTATGGATGGCTGTTTCATCTGTTTCCTTGTTGTTTTCTGCGTATGCGCACTCGCACTGTCACCGTTTTCTCGTGAAAGTTCATCATAATTTCTTTGCAAGAATATCGTTAACCATCTGCGGATTGGCCTTTCCCTTGGAAGCCTTCATGATCTGGCCGACAAGAAATCCCTTCGCCTTGTCCTTGCCCGATCGTATTTCCTCTACAATTGCCTGGTTTTCTGCAAGTACAGTGTCGATAATCTTCTCGATCTCTCCGGTGTCGGTAACCTGCGTCAATCCCTTCTCCTCGACGATCGCCGCGGGCATTTTGCCGCTTTGCACACACTCTGCGAGTACTGTTTTCGCTATTTTGCCGCTGATTACATTTTTATCGATGAGTGAAATGAGTTCGGCAAGAGCTTCCGAAGAAAGGGGAAAAGTCTTCGCATCCTCCGCATCGGGAATAATCGCCAGCACTTCGTTTACAATCCAGTTCGCCGCTTTTTTCGCATCGACGCCGAGCGAGATTGTTTGTTCATAATAATCGGCAAGCGTACGAGACGAAGTGAGTACATCAGCATCGAGATGGGGCAGCGCAAATTCATTTTTGAAACGAAGGTATTTCGCCGCGGGAAGCTCGGGCAGTTCGCTGCGGCGTGCTTCGATATACGCTTCGTCGACACAAACGGGGGGGAGATCCGGGTCGGGAAAGTAACGGTAATCATGCGCCTCCTCCTTGCTCCGCATCGAATAGGTTTTTCCGCTGTCGGCGTCCCACAGACGTGTCTCCTGAGCGATTTTCTCGTTGTCCTCGAGCTTTTGACGCTGGCGCTTCTGTTCGTATTCGACGGCGGCCTTGACCGCCTTGAATGAATTCATGTTCTTGATTTCAACCTTCTCGCCAAGTTTTTCTGCACCCTTCGGTTTGAGTGAAATGTTGACATCGCAGCGCAGCGATCCCTCTTCCATGTTGCAGTCCGAAACCGCAATGTAGCGGAGAATCTTTTTAAGTGACGAAAGGTATTCGTAGGCTTCATCGGCCGAGGAGATGTCGGGTTCTGTAACAATCTCTATGAGAGGGACACCGGTTCTGTTGAGATCGACGTAAGAAACCGATTGCGATGCACTGTTCGAGTGAATGTTCTTTCCGGCATCCTCTTCCAGGTGTATGCGGTTGAGCCTGATTTTTTTTGCACCGGCAGAACCTTGCACTTCGATGAATCCGCTTTTACAGATGGGTTTGTCAAACTGTGAAATCTGATATGCCTTCGGCAGATCCGGATAAAAATAATTCTTTCTGTCGAATTTGGAGAACCTGGAGATTTCGCAATTGGTCGCCAGTCCTGCGAGTACGGCTTTACGCAACACCTCTTTATTCAGAACCGGAAGCACTCCGGGGAGACCGCTGCAAACCGGACATACCTGTGAATTCGGTTCGCTGCCGAAGGTGGTCGGGCAGGAGCAGAAAATTTTTGTGGCGGTATTTAATTGCGCGTGAACTTCCAGGCCGATTACTGTATCATATTCCATTTGGTCCTCGATGATTGGGTGTCTGGAGACGATTTTTTTATTCGGGATGTTTAAAAAAGGTTGTTCTTGTGACCGCTCCCGATAGTCTAGACATCGAA
>JAEWVL010000336.1 GCA_023396665.1 Spirochaetota bacterium | reverse complement strand
AAGTTTGCCGCTAATACGGTATATACTGCAACTATTGAACTTACAGCAACAGACGGTTATACAATTGAGGGTGTATCTGATAACTTCTTCGAAGTATCCGGAGCATCGGTAGTAACTAATGATGCTGATTCAGGAATTATAACTGCTGAATTCCCTGCTACGGGTTCGGCACCTCCGGCAGTTGTTAACATAAAGGCAATTTCGGGAGTAACAGCTCCGGTGAAAGATGCCATACCGGTAACAACAATCACGGAAACGGCTCAATACACAGGAACTATCAGCTGGAGCGGCTCACCTGCAAAATATGCCGCGAGCACGATTTATACGGCAACGATAACGATAACAGCAAAAACAGGTTATACTTTTAACGGAATCAGCGCGGATTTCTTTACGGTAAGCGGAGCAACAACCGTAAAGAACAGTGCCAATTCAGGTGTGGTAACTGCTGTGTTTCCGAAAACGGAGGATGTGCCGCCTCTTACAGAAATAACTGTCGGAAATACAACAACAATAACTTTTGCAACAGGAACAATGTTTAAAATAATTATGACACCCGATATTCCGTCGAGCAAAACCTTTCCTTGTAACATCGATGTGGATAATTATTATGATGAAGCAACTGACATTGCATATGTGCCGGCACGATTCATCATGGGCGAGACTGAGGTGACATATCAGTTGTGGAAAGAGGTGTATGACTGGGCAACTAGCGCAGACCGCGGTGCAGATAAATATACATTTGCGAATGTGGGTACGATGGGTGATGGTAGTGGTGACACGAACCAGCATCCGGTGACAACAGTAAACTGGAGAGACACGATAGTATGGTGTAATGCCCTTACTGAGTATTACAATGCAAATAACGGATCTGAAACCGATCTTGTATGTGTATATACTACTTACAGCGGAGCAATAATACGCGATTCAGGGGATTCTAATGCAACAGCCTGTGATAATGCTAGTGAAAAAACACCTGCCAAAGGCTTTCGTTTGCCCCACAGTATAGAATGGGAATATGCCGCGCGCTATATTGGTACATCTGTGCCTTCACATACGAATTATGTGCTGAAAGACGGTGTATATTACACGAATGGCTATAGTGCGAGCGGCGATACACAAGTGTCTAATGCTGCAATACCGACAGTCGGTAATTATGCTGTGTACGATGTTTCAAGCACTGCCGTAGTGAAAAGCAAAAATGAGAGCGGCGCTAATGCCCTCGGTCTCTACGACATGAGCGGCAACGTGTTCGAGTGGTGCTTCAACTGGGATTCGATTTATGTCGGCTCATCGATCCCCGTGTTGCGACCCGTGTTGAGGGGCGGCGCCTATACCAGCGCTAAGGATGGCATGCGGGTGGGCCACGTGTCCCACGAAGATCCGTATTTCGATTACCGCAACCTCGGCTTCCGCTTCTGTAGAAGCTGGTAAAAAACGGCTAACGCCGTTTTTTACAATTAATAATTAATAATGAACAGTGAATAAAGATGAATGAAAAATGAATAGTGAAGAATGAATAATGAAAAATCTGCTCCGGGGAGCAGATTTTTTTTGAACCGTGAAATTATGCAAAAAGCAGGCGGGAAATAATCAGTGAAGCAGTGAAAAATATACAGTTTCTGTGATAATAATATTTCTGTTTACGTTATAACTAATGTATATGTAAATAATAGCGGCAAGCAAAGAGATGTTTGATGATGTTAATTTTTGATATTGACAAATAGGCAATTGCGGCTATTTTATAATTACGGGGTTTGTATGCCGAATATTGTGATCAAAAATATTCCTGAAGATGTCATAAGTAAAATCAGAGTTTTATCTGAAACAGATAAAAGAAGTATGAATAGTGAAATTCTGTTTATTATTGATAAAGGTCTTAATGTTGACTCCGTCAAACAAGCTGAATCAAAAATAAGCAAAGAAGATCAAGTGAATGTTTGGAACAAGTTGTGCGGCAAATGGGAAGATGATAGATCAACAAAGGCAATAATTAAAGATATAAATAAAAGCAGAACTTTTGGGCGCGATTTTGATTTATGATATTGTTTGATACAGATATCTGTATTGAAATATTGAGAGGAAATAAGAAAATAATTGCCGAAAGGATGCGTTTTGAGGATGATATAGCTGTATCTTTTATGACAGTTGGGGAATTGATTTACGGCGCATACTGTTCTTCGAGGTGTAATCAAAATACTTCTCTTGTTGACGAGTTTTTATCGACTGTGCTAATCGTAAACACCGATATTAAAATAATGAAAACGTTCGGATTAATTAAATCCGCTTTAAAGCGGGATGGAGTTATGCTTCCCGATGCAGATATAATGATAGCTTCTAGTGCCATGGAGAAATGTGATTTTCTTGTAAGCGGTAATTTGAAACATTTCAAGCGCATTGACGGATTAAAATGTTATAGTTGGTCTGATACAGTTTTATAATCCTCTCTCCCGACCTCTCTCCTTTGATAAAGGAGAGAGGGGCAAGAAACAATAGAAGCATAAGCAATAATTGATTGATTCAAACGGGTAATTATCGGCAAAATGATTCTCATGAAACTAACATTAAATAAAACAGTATTTGCCTGCATGATTCTTGAAGCGGTGATGATATCGATATCATTGTATACGGGTCATTACCGTCTCAAGAATTTTGAACTAATCCATAATGAAACAGTAAAAACACTGGTCGAGATTCAGGGATTGATTTTGGTTCTATTGATTCCGGTCGGTCTTGTTAACATTGCCTTGTTCATTTCATGCCTTGTTAAAAAGAAAAGGAAGACGTCATTGCTTGCGGCAATTGCGGGAATTGTGCTATTGATTCTTTATCTAATATCTTTAGCGACTGTGTCGATGTCGTTTTGAAACATTTACTAATTGATTAATTGTATGGACAATGATGGTATTCATCTGAAACATTTCCACTTCCATCCTCGAAGCGGAGATGAGAAGAATGACAGCATTGTTGACTGAAATCAAAAATAACCATCGCGCACAAGTGCGGGAGAAAGATGATTAGATAGATGGAAGTTGAGTTGATTGCAGGTTGCAAAATGGAGTAGACTCATTTTTTGGATAAAAAATAATTTGAGGTGATCATAATGTACAAAAGATTATTACTTATATTCCTTTTTATTGCCTCTAGTGCCTTGATATATTCTGAAACTAAAGATTTTTTTGTAAGCCCCATGTCTGGTCTTGTTCTTCGTCAAAACCCATCTATTAGTTCAGAAAAAATATTAATTATTCCATACATGTCTAGTGTTACAGTTAAAGATATAAATGGTCCAAAAGAAGTAATTTCAAATATTGAAGCGAATTGGTATAAAGTTGATTATCAAGGAATCTCCGGCTGGGTTTTTTCTGGATTTTTGACTGATGAATGGATAGATAATGAAATTAATGTCATTTTTAAGAATATAGATTTAGGAAACGCTATAATAGATATATCAAATAAAAATGCTTTTATTGCTTTATTTCCAAAAGCGCAAATGTCCATTGCTGATGTTATAATTAATAATAGTTCAAGTACGGGACTTGTTGATCGTTTATATTATGCCAATATAAACGATAAAATTGTTATTTGGTATGCAATTAATGATGGTGGTTCTTCAACTACAAACATGATTTGTTTCAATAATAAAAATAATAAAATTGCATGGAAACAAGAGATCCCAGGGTTTAATTTATGCAGACCATTATATTCTGAAAAATATATTTATTACGCTTGTATTGGAATGGTTGGAAAAGTAGATTTTGAAACAGGTAAAATCGTGTGGAGTCATGATGATTTATATATTAATTCTGATAAATTAAAAGCGGGTTTTAATGCTTTTAGCAGTATTTATATTGAAAGTAATTCAATAGTTTTTGTTGAAGGTAATAAGCAAAAACATTTAGGAAAGAAACGTAGAATCTTTGTTGATAAAATTACTGGAAAAATTAGTGAAATTAAAGTGCAATAGACCTAACCTGACTCATCCCTCTTTCATCCGCGAAGCGGAGATGAGATGAATAAGCTAGGGCTGAATTGATTGCAATTTGTGATATCATGAAGCAGAAAAATTAACGCGCATACTGAGCGCAGCGAATAAACGCGCAATGATGTTTCAAGATGAATGATATCTCAAATCACCAAAGTGCGCAAAGCACTACAGAAAATGATGAGT
>JAEWVL010000268.1 GCA_023396665.1 Spirochaetota bacterium | reverse complement strand
GACGAATACTGTATCACCGACACGTGCGCTGTGGGGATCAAAAATATCGTAGCGTTTGCTGAAACCTTTTTCCCGAAAATCGGCAAGCTTGGCGCCGGCAGTTTCCAAAGAGGATTTGATATCCTCCTGAATCATAACAGCTTCTTTCATATCGGCGTTTTGCAGGTCGCGAATCTTCTGCTGCGCCATCTGCTCCATCTTCTCGAGCATGGCGATATAATCTATTGTTTTATCCTCTTTCAACTGCTCGATACGCAGGCGCAGTTTTTCGTTAAGTTCGCTGTAGTTCTCTTTCTGACGGTTCAGTTGCAGACGCAGCTTCTCCATCTCTTCCTTTTGCTGCGCCAGTTCACCTTCCATTTTGTGTGCATTGGTAAGCGCACGCTCGGTCGCAAGCTCGTGGCTTGTAAGAAAATCCTTGGCGGTATTTACGATTGACTCATCAAGGCCGTAAATCTGGGCAATCTCGAAAGCGTAAGAGACGCCTGCGATTCCCTGTATGAGCCGGTAGGTGGGGGCAAGTTTTTCCAGATCGAAAGCGACTGAGGCGTTCAGATAGTAAGAAGAGCCGGCGGCATATTCTTTCAGTTCGGGGTAATGTGTTGTCACAATGACAAAGCTGTTATGCGTTTCAAAGTGCTTGAGAACGGCAACCGATAGGGCTGCCGCCTGTCTGGGATCGGTGCCCGAGATAATCTCGTCGATCAGTATCAGCGAGTCCGCTCCGCATGATCGCAGCATTTCGTTGACGGCAACAATCTGTCCCGAAAAAGATGAAAGAGACCGTTCAATACTCTGGTCATCACCGATATCAATCATGATGCTGCTGAATCTGCCGATTCGGGAATCCGGCGAGGCCGGTACTGGTAATCCGCACGCGGCAAGGTACACGCAGATCGCCGCGGTTTTCAATAGAACGGTCTTTCCTCCCGTGTTTGCACCGGTGATCAGCATACCCCGTTTCTCAGCGCTCAGGGTAATGGTGTTGGCGATCACCTTTTTCTCTGTTTTCACAAGAAGGGGATGCCGGGCCATTTGAAGGTCAACACAGGCCTGATCGCTGAGCTCGCAGCAGCTCAGCGAGTATTTTTGCGCGCACTTTGCGCATGCCAGAATGAAGTCAAGTCTTCCGCAGCAGCGCAGATTCCGTTCAATAATCTCACTTTTATCACCGACGAGCATCGAGAGCCTGCGGACAATTTCGAATATCTCGGCGTTGAGACGGTTTTCGGCCTCAATCAGCCGTTCGTTCATGATGGCGAACTGAGCCGGTTCGAAGTAAAGTGTTTGCCCCGACGAAGAGGTGTCAAGCACCGTACCGCTTACCCTTCCTCTCGAAGATGATTTTACCATTACGGCATAACGTCCGTGTACAGTGGTGACAATCCGTTCCTGCAGGTGATCGGAATTTTCCGGTGAGTGAACGAAAGAGTTGATCTTCTGCTTGATCTCGCTTTGCAGCGAATGTATTTCGTTTTCGAGTCGGCCGATATGCGGGTACAAAGCGGTGTTGAGCTTCACCTCGTCGGTTATGGCCGAGAGCAGTTCTTTCTCTTCGGAAGGCAGTTTTGTCAGATCGAAGGCCGAAGCGCTGCAGAGGGCAAAACGGTCACCATAATCATCAAAGAAAGTTTTGGCCGCATTCATCACGGCTATTGATCGGCCGATCCGGTAAAGCTCATCCAGTGAGAGTACGCCGCCTTTTTCGGCGATCTTGAGAGGCTGATGAACATTGTGTATGCCTGAAAAGCTGGGGGATACGTTCTCGTCCAGTCCCCTTTGAAATTCGTATATCATGAGGTATGCATGCTGCGCCGCTTCGAATCTTAGGGGTTCAAGATTTGAAAACAGCTCCCTGGAGTAATGGCATTGCGAGAATGCCGAAAACAGGGATACGACTTCGTTCCATTGAATCAGTTCTTTCGCGCTGTTTGATATCATATTTTATCTCGTTATGTTGTAAAAGGCAAACCGGTATCCGTACGTCGCTTGGACGCAGGAGACTCCACAAACAGAAAAAGCGGGGAAAAAAGGATGGTTACAACAATACTATCATCAGCGGCTCATATCATTGAATTTAATGCCTACACTATTTACAATGACTCGTCATTCCGTCAAGAGTAAATTCTGATTTCCCGAATACGGCTTATCCGTCAGAGGATTCGGCTGCCGGTTCTTCACTATGAAAGTTTCTTTTGGGCCTGTTTGTTAAAAAATGATCTTATAATCTCGATATCACTTTTTTCAAGTACAATGAAAAAAACGAGAACGATGAAGAACAGGCTGACGAAACTCATTTCTGCAAGCCACAGCCAGCCGCCGGTGAACGATGAGCCAAGCATGTGCAGGGCCGAACATGCGAAAAAAATGAAGACCAGTTTTGCGAGTGACGTTATTGTACGCAAAAGCGAGACCTTGTGTCGTGCCGCCAGATAGCCGATATACATGAACCACATGGATGCGTAGGTAATAATCATCGCGTATGCGATGCCTTTCGCGTCAAAAAAATATGACAGAACAAAGCAGGAGGCGATATTGATGAATGCTGTTATGATATTGACATTTGTTCTGGCCTTCTGACAGTCAAGAGAGGTGATGATGGGACCGGCTGTGGTGAATTGAAATATCAGACAGAACGAGGCGATTCTGAAAATATCGATTGAATGCAGATATTTGTCACTGAAGATCATGGGAATAATATTCTTACCGAAATTAAAGGCGATCATGACTACGAAAAAGGAAAGTATTCCGAGCATTCTCGTAGAAATATCGAAAATGTCCTGTACGCCTCTTTCCTTTTCATGTTTGAATTTTCTGTAGAGATAGGGAATGATTACCTTGTCGAAATTGAATGGAATGAACATCAGTGAAACGATGAAAATATAACCGTTAGAAAAAATGCCCCCGGCTGTTTCCCCCTTGAAAAGTGTCAGGATTATGATGTTGATATGTTGAATGATGTTTTCAAATACCGTTGATATGCCGAACGGAATCGTATCGACGATAAAACTCTTTATCATCGAAGGGGCGAAAGATATCCTGTAGTCGCGCGATGTGTGCAGACCAAGCAGAAAAATAAAAACGATAACCACTATGAGTCGCCAGATGGAGAAGTCGTAGTATCCCCCCCTGTATACTATGACCAGGACCGTTGATGCCAGAAAAAACAGATCGAAGAAGAAAATATACACACAGGAAAGCAAAAATTTCTGATTTGCGTTATAGAATGAAAAAAAGGTGCTCATAAACTCGTTTCCGATTCGGACCAGTCCGAGAATGAGAATGAGATTGACGGTGTTTTGCGAATATTTCCTTACACAAAGAAGGGTTATCACCATAGCCATGTAGGTGATTACAGAGAGAATTGTTTTTATGATGATGACATTGCCGAAATATTTCCCTTCGTTTTCAGGATCCAGACTGATCGCCCGTACCAATGAGGGGATTACACCGAGAGAGGAAAACAGCGAGAAAAAGGTGGCAAACCCGAGTGCAGTGGCGTACTCGCCGAACTGTTCTTTTGTAAGGTAACGTGTTATGAGAACATTGATGGCGAAGAAGATTATTTTCTCGCTTATCGATGTCACATTCATCAGAATATTGTCTTTGATAAGCTTGGTGTTGACGCTTGGTTTCAGAATGAGACCCCTTCGAAAGGTGTTTTACCGTACTTACTTACCCCGAATTTCGGCATAGCGTTCAAGCAATTTTTTTACATTTTTTCTGATGCTGTGATATTCAATGAAAAACCTGTAGGCGTTTTCACACATTTTCCGGTAGTCGCTTGATGAGTTTTTCAGGTGTGCTATTTCATCGCACATCCTTTCCGCATCGCCGTCAAAAACCCTGCCGAAGCCCTGCGTTTGTATCACCCGGTCGGGATCGACATGAAGAGAGTAAACCGGAACTGCGTTCATGGCCGCCTGAATGAATGTCTGGGGATAGCCCTCGTGCGCAGATGTGTTCACAAAGACCAGGGCTTCTGTAAAATACCGGTCTATCATGTCAAAAGGAACGAAGGGGATGAACTCAAGATTATCGCACTCTGCCGCCAGTGCCTGGATTGAGCGGTAATAATCGTTATTGCCCGCATTCGGGCAGATCATTATAAACCGGAGTTCAGGGTTTTTACGGGCCAAAGCTATGAACAGTTCCGGGTTCTTCCAGTTATCGGAGCGGGCGACCCATAAAATGTAATTGCGTTTTGTGCTGTTGTTCCGCGGGGCTTTTTTTTCGGGAAAACCGTTATACAGAAGAAGGTATTTATTTTTCTGTTTGGGGTAATCCCCTTCAAGTTTCTTTTGCTGATCTGTGTTTTGTACAACGAGTATATATGAAAACCGAATGAGCAGTGGAAACAGCAAACACTTTTTACCGCTGGACTGATATCGTCTTGCACTTTCAACATCGTGCGCGAACATGAAGATGAAGGCAATGCCGCGCAAGCGGCAGTAAAGCGCCAACAGACATGATTCTGCGGTCAATCCGTGCTGAATGATGATATCCGGTTTCGTCTGTGAGATGCTTCGGTGCAGTTTTCTAATTTTTCTGATTATATTATCGCTTTCACTGTAGCAAAGAAGCGGCACAATCTTTTTATTCTTTATAATAATGTTTTCGTATTCACACAGAAGGGGAAATACCTGCAGGTTTTTATTGCGGCTCAACTCCTCGGTGAGCAGGTGCATTTGTACCGTTGCGCCGCCGAAGGTGCGTTTTGAAGACGGGTTAAACAGCGCTTCAGAGTCTTTTGGAAAGACGGTAATTATTCTGGTCATGTGTTTTTGAACCTTGACGTTTTATCAGCATCCGCTCACGGGAGGATATCTGCGCGTCTGTCGCTTTGCATCACGTTATCGGGGCTGATCGACAGTTGTCTGCCGCTAACAGCACCGTTAAGATCGTATATTATTAGGTCAAAGTATCCGAATTGCTCAGAAAAGACTATACGGTCCTGCGTTAAAAATGATTCATACTTCTTTCTGATCTTGCCGTCAAAGGGGCCGTTGCCTGATACGGCAAGATACAGCGGGATATCATTTTCGAAGCTCAGACGCGGGTGGCCGGCGATTTTGCATGGGAGATAGGTCGGGATGGTTTTTTTTACCATAATGGCTTCGACGAGATCGATATTGTAATTCAAGTCTTCCTGAATAACGATGGGGCGAATGGTGTTCCCGATAGCGAGACCGGCCGACCAGCCGCCTGTTAGTGCGGCGTTAGCGGGCAGTACCCGGTCGATTTTCTGTGTCAGATGGTACTGGTTATCTTTGCTGAATAACAGCCATTTGCTGTACTGGAAAAATTGCAAAAAAAGCATCAGCGCGAAAAGTGCGATATAGAAACGCTTTTTTTCCATCGCACGGTACAGATGACTCATAAGCGGAAGCGATACAAGAAAAACAAGCAGTATCCAGGAGGCCAGTACAAGTATTGTCGGGATTGTCTCAACATAGCGCTGAGACGAGAATTTGAAATAAAAATCATCATATACATATTTTTTTACACTGTTCGGCAATATCATCATGAGCAGTGAGGTGCCGAGATTGAAGATAAAATAGAATTTCAACAGGGCGCCGATGACCCTTCGCAGTGACATCTTTTTTTCAAGTTCTACCAGCCGGGCAAGATCTCTTTTTTCCGGATAGGTGAAGAATCTTGCCGAAAGAATGAATATCGGCATCGACAATATCAGATAATAGCGTGATGGATGGTATTTCAATATTGAAAGGAAGATGAAGCCGAACAGAAACCAGCTCGAGAAAATCATGTCGGGAATATGCAGCTTGTCCCGGTAGAGAAAATTATGAAAAGTATAGAGTGCGAAAAAGAACGCCGAATAAAAGATGACCGGTTGAAGAAAAATAAATTCGATAAAGAGGCTTTTCAGGAACATCAGGTAAACCGGATCAAAGTTACCCGAGCCCCGCTGAAAGGGGAGCAGAAATCCCAGTTTGACGTCAAAAATCTCCAAATCGAGAAGAGAGTAGGTAATCGTTTCAAATGCCTCGAAATGGGCTATGAAGAAATATCCGCCCACGATTACGACGAGCATAAGGTAGAAATTCTTGATTACATATCTGTTAAGCCGGTGATGTGAAAAAAGAAAATAGAGATAAAAAAACGGAAGCAGTGCGACAAGTATCAGCACGATGGACTGTTTGGTGTAGATGCCGCCGAGTGTCGCAAGACAGCCCACTGTTACATAAAACAGCAGTTTGGCAATCTCTTTCGAAGGCCTGATCTTGCGATTCTGCAGTACTGTTTTCAGTTTGGCGCGGCTGTCGTAAATATAAAAGACGCTGATGCATATGAGTATGCTGAACAAAATAAGCAGATTCTCAAAAAAACCCATGCGTTGATACATGGAGCTGAAGTGACTCACCCCGAACATGAATAGAGCAAGAAAAGCGCTCACATTGTCATACCGTTTCTTAACAAAGAAAAAAAGCAATGCCATGCAGAACAGGGCGATGACAACATTAAGGTATCTGATCGACGCGAAACTGATGCCGAACCATGAGAACCATCTATAGTAAAGATAGGTCGGTACGGGTGATTGGTCGTGCCAGCTGGAATACTGATCAAGGGGAGACCACTTCCAGTCGCCGAACAGCACCCTGTTTTTTGCCGAAAGTGTTTTAAAACCCTCATCCGTATACAGGGCGGCCGAGATACTCAATTCGGGGGGTGCGTCTGCATTGATTCGAATCCCCCGCATGAGGGTGAAGATGATGAGAAGCCCGAGCAGTAAGAGCGGCCAGTATCTGCCGCAAAGAACCTCTGCGATTGTTTTCTTTATTCCCGCAATAAGACGGGCATCAATTTTTTCTCTGCTCATGACCCTTGTCTGTTCTCGAATAGTCTGGAAGCTTCGCTGACAAGCTATCGCCGTATTCTCCGCGGTTCCGGAGGCAAGGGGGTAAGCTTGTAACACGCAAGTCACCATTATAGAATAGGTATAGCCCTGCGTATATCAAATATTTTTCCGTAAAAGGTACAATGCGCGATGATTGTTGATCATTTTCGTGTGTGTACAACTTTTCTGGCCGAATCCGCGCTTCATTCCCGCTTATCTGCGCCGGATACGCTATCGGCAAATACCATATCGATCTGATGTAAAAAAAATGTAAACATAAACAACAAGGGCAGTATGCTCGTTGTGGAGAGTACTATCTTGTCGTCAAAAAGGCCTACCGTCAAGGGAAGCAGCCCGATCGGGGCAATAAACCAGATATTTTGCAACCCTATGTTTCTCAATTGCGTGCGAACGATCAGCACCAGTATGATTAGCATATTGATAAAACCGTTTCTTGCGCAGATAGTCAGCAGAAAATTATGAAGATCCTGCAGTCGCGAAGGCAGGGGGATCACCGAATAAACTTCATAACCCCTTCCGAATAAAAAAGCGAGAATGCCGTCCCTGAAAGGCTGCGAAACAAAAGCCTTCCAGAAAAGAAAGCGCCTGGAAGATCCCTTGGCAGCCGTTTTTTCTATCAACATCGCCACAGAACCTGTCTGCAGTATGATGAATCCGCACACAAATACGAGTGTAATCAGGAGCAGAATCGCCTTTTTTTGTAACAGCTCTTTTTTATGTGTTTTTGCAAATGTGTAAAAACTGAATGAAAAGAAAAGAACAAAGCCCAAAAGCGAAGACCGGGCGCCAGACATAATAGTTGAAAAAAGGCCGAGGCTGAACATGAACAGGGTGACGAAGGCCCATCCGATACGGCTCATTGACAGAAAGTAAAGCAAGGCCGCAGCGGACAAAGCGGTGAATACAACCGAGGCGAGGGCGTAATCTACTGAAAGAGGGTACAGACCCTTCCATACTTTCGAAAAATAGGTCTTGAAGTCGGCTTTGCCCGAGAGAATTGAGTAGTCGGCAAGAGCATATCCGAATACAACGTGAATGAAGGCGGTCAGCAATAATGCGCTGAAGATGATCTTGTAATCATTCCGGGTCAATATGCCCGAATGAATAAGGCAGAATAGCCCGAAATATGTCAGACCGAATTCAAGAGGGATGCCCGCATTTTTTACGCTCACTCCGTGAAACGCCGTGATGAAGAGAATCGAAAGCAGGGTAAAGCCTGCGGCGAGTATGGTATCGATGCTGACAAGTGTAATCAATTGTCTTTGCCTGTGCAGATAGACTGTCACATATGAAAGGTAGCCGGACAATACGATGAGTTTGAGAATTCGTTCAAGCGGAGTATTGATG
>JAEWVL010000070.1 GCA_023396665.1 Spirochaetota bacterium | reverse complement strand
TTTTTTTTTTAGGAAAATGCTCTACTAAAAGGACTGACCTATCACAACATAATCAATATTATGTGAACTACAAAAAGGAATTTCTGTTGAGACCAAACCCTTCATACGGCAGAATGGGTTAAAATTTTTCCAGTTTATGCTTTACTACATTCAACTATATCAACCCCGACCAGATAATATTATGTACATTAAATAGAGGATCGGCAGACCAATTTTCTTCGTTGGTAAATGGTACAAACCAAACGGCTGCAAACTGCTCCTTTGGGTCGATATACATCGAACTTGCCCCAGAGCCCTCGTGAACATAGGAACCTTCGGAATAGGTGAAAGCATCACTTTGACGCATTTCAAAACCAACTCCAAAGAGTCTGTTTGCTACATTAGCACCCCAGCATTTATCTGGGATATTGTGAAGTTGGTTTGTAGTCATCTTTTCTACAGCTTTCCTTCCAAGAATACGGACATCTCCTAAGCGACCACCATACAGCATAGTGTTTGCAAACCGGATCACATCCGATGTAGTTGAATAAAGTCCGCTGCCAGTATTGGGAATCTTTTCCCAAATAGTTCCCTTATCCTCATTGCCATCTGATTTTCCCGAAGCAACATCGTCAAGCCACTGTTTTTGCTTTTCGCTACTTATAAAGCAACGCTTTGCCGTGTCGGCGGTATGAGCAAATACGGTGTCGTTCATTTTAAGTGGATGAATAATGCGCTTCGTAATATAGTCATGAACGAATAGACCACTTACCTTTGTAATAATTTCACCTAGAATTGTAAAACCGAAGGTGCAGTACTGCCAATGTGTTCCGACAGGTACGCGTAGTCCGGGTGAGATTCCTGCACTGATCCAATCAAATTCGCCGCGTTTGTCCCAAAGCTTTTCGGCCATTTCAATCAGTTCATATGGACTTTTTGGAGTGGATTCCGGAAAACAGCCGCTATCAGGATAAAGCCCCGAAGTATGCGTAAGTAAATGCATAAGTGTAATTGAATCAAACGGCGGCTTTGAAAATTGAGGAAGTATTTCGCCTACCTTGGTATCAAGGCGGATATATCCGTCCTCAACAAGTTGCATAATAGCGACTGCAGCAAGAGTTTTAGTGATGGAAGCAATACCGAAAACTGTATCAGGCTTCATTTTTTCATCGGAAACTTTACTTCCTGCACCAAGACTTGCATTAGCGATGATTTTGCCTTTATGAGATATAGTATAAACTGCACCTTTAATCATATCGCTGTCAATTAGCCTCTGAAGATGCTGGTTCAATATATCCAGCCGATTTCCGTCATATCCTGTTTCTTGCGGATTACATTCAATTACCCCCTGAGTTATGTTCATCATAAGACCTCCCTTTAATTATAATAATCCTACTTAAGAAATGAAATAACTTTGTATGACTATTTGCTTCTTTCTGAAAATTTCCTATAATAATCTAGTGATAACATATATTTACGGTCAAGTCAACAATAAATGTGATATTAGTGATATTATTGAAAGTTATAAATTGCAAGTTAAAGTGACGGTAAGATTTTGGTAAACTTGTATAATGTAAACATAGTCACTATTGTTCGGGATGTCAAGGGCGAGCATAGCTCGTTCATCGGAGGCAAAGCCGGAGACCCTATAGATAAAAATTATAAATATTAATAAATTTGAGCAGATGATTAATAAAATTAATTAAATGATTAAAAATATTTAAAATCTGCATTGACAATGGTAAAATTATATATTAATATAAATATATTAATATAAATATATAATAAATAATATTTAATAAATAGTTAAAAATATTAATGTGCTACATCATAAAATTAAGGAGTGGTTTTATGGGTAAGGAAGTTTTAGGAAAGTGCCCGGTTTGCAACGGTGATACAATTGTAACAAAAATATGCTGTGAAAATTGTAACACGACAATAGAAGGAGAATTTACACTATGTAAATTCTGCAGACTTACATCAGAACAAAAACAGTTTATAGATACATTTATTTTTTTAGGAAAATGCTCTAATAAAAGGACTGACCTATCACAACATAATCAATATTATGTGAACTACAAAAAGGAATTTCTGTTGAGACCAAACCCTTCATACGGCAGAATGGGTTAAAATTTATGCTCTCAAAGTACAGTGCGGAATGGGAACAGAAACGCGAAGACGAGTGGACTGATCTTCCCGAACTGAAGTACGTGGCGTATATGTTCGACGGCAGCGAGATGAGCGAGTATGAACTGAACAGCGTGAAATCCGTTAAATGGACCATTTCTCCGTTCAGACCTGACAATGACAGGAGCAGGGCGTTTGCGGTATATCCCCTGTTTTTTCGTGAGACCCATTACGGCATTATTGTGTATGAGCTCTCGCTTCAAAGCGGGTTCGTATATGAGAGTATAACGACTCAGATATCGGGAGTGCTGAAACGCATCTTTCTCTATGACGCCAAGGACAAAGCGGAGCAGGGTCTTCGGCAGGCCATGCACAATCTGGAACTTTTTAACGAACAGCTCAGTCAGCTTTCCATAACTGACGAACTGACCGGACTTTACAACAGACGCGGCTTCATGAAAATGGCGGAACACGCCTCTTTTCTTGCGCGCCAGATGAGACAGCCTTCCATTCTTGTGTTTGGTGATCTTGACGGACTGAAATAAATTAACGACACATACGGTCACGATGAGGGCGATTGGGCGATAAAAACGCTCGGCGAAGCGTTAAGAAAAACCTTTCGCTCAATGGATGTGGTCGCACGTCTCGGAGGTGATGAATTTACCGTTTTCGCCACGAACATGAAAGAAGAACTTATGCCCCGGTCCCGTGCCCATATAAACGAGTATCTGGAAACCAGATGCTCGGAATCAGGCAAAGATTACCGGCTGACGGTCAGTCTCGGGCATGTTCTTTGCCCGGCTGAGTCGACGAAGTCTATCGAAGAATACTTACAGATTGCCGACAGTCATTTGTATGAACAGAAACGGAAAAAACATTCCATGTAAAACTCAAACACATATCTTACGTGTTCCGCCGTTTTTGAATACCCGTTACCGTAATCAGTAACGGGTAAGACTTCTGACGATAAAAACCTTTCAGGGACAGATACTTCAGTTTTCAATAATGAGAAAGCATCATGTCAGTAATTCGAATCGAATAAAATCTTCCAACAGTTGTTTTCGTTTATCCAAATGAGCACATACTTTCCTGAATTGGCTCCGGAGCGCCAGCTTCCGATTTCAAAAATGCAGGTGTCGGTTACGGGGTGAATGACGTCCGGTGCAAGAAATATCTCAAAAGACGCATCAGCCATATAGGAATATTCGGATACGATAGAGTCTCCGCCCTCGAGAAGCCGGCCTCTGTTGAAATAATACGGCTTGCTTGAATATACGTCTTGAATCAGAGCGTTTACATCGTGTGTCGAATTGATGATATGACAGAATGATTCTCTTTGTGCGTCAATCTTGGCTGTCCCAACAACAGAGTCATTTTTGTGTGACAGTATTTCATATTCCCGTTTTAATTGTCCGTCTATTTGAATCCAGTGAATCAAAGCGGAATATTTCAGGCCGTTATTACATGAAAAGTCGCTTATTTCATAGATGCCGATTTCTGAGTGGCATCTGAAAACAGTGTCAATAGAACTAAAAGTGGAATCAGCGAATATCTCGTTTTTGTAGTAATCGGCAATGTCTTTACCCCGTATGACATCCCCGCGCGGAGTCAACAGGACCGATTCAGAAGTGTACAGATCTGTCATAGCCGCATTGCTTTTTTTCAGTTCGAGATAAAACTCATCAATCATGTTCTGAGAGATGTTGTTGTGCGAGTTGGTATTCACTCTAGGTTCTCCATATTAAATTATAAAATAAACGTCTTCAAAATCAGAAATATCATTTGTTTTTTTAGGAAAATGCTCTAATAAAAAGGACTGACCTATCACAACATAATCAATATTATGTGAACTACAAAAAGGAATTTCTGTTGAGACCAAACCCTTCATACGGCAGAATGGTTAAAATTTTTCCAGGAATCCGACACAGAGCATCTTGACGATGAAGCACACGGTGCCCGTAGCATCATAGTTCATCGCCATGCCGCCCCAAACATTCTGGAGTGTAATCACGATCAGTGGTATGTAAAACAAAAAGGACTTCGCGGGGACTGTCGGCTTGCACAGGCCAAAGCGCTCCAGCTTGCCCTGCTTCTTCAGCCAGAAATACAGGAACAGGCTGACCGCCACCGCAAACACCGCCGTGGCAGAACTCTCCACACCGATACTGCGTGAGATCTCATCAAAGACGGACATACCCACGCAGTAGATGCCGATCCACACGAGGGCAAAGCCCAATTCACTTTTGTCGTATAGTTTTTTCATCATTCTGCGTCCTCGTCCAATGCCTCGATGAGAAAGCTCACCGGGCGGAATCCGTCATTGCAGGAGATCATGGCGGACTTCTTGTTCTTCATCCATCCGTCATAGAAATCTCCGCCGCCATGAGACAACGTCAACACAAAGGCAGACATGCTCTCCCATGCGCTGAGGCAGAAGCCTTCGGGGCGCTCCCAACCGTTGGCGATAAACACCTGACCCTCTTTCATGTCGCAGGCGTGCTCGATGGGATTTTCGTATTTCTCGATGAGGTCATCGTAGCGGGCGACCCTCATCACCGTGATTCTGCACTTTTTCATTTCAGTTTCTCCACCCATTCCGCTTCTTTGAAGCCAACCAGCACGAAGTCGTCACCGATGGCAAGAGGACGCTTCACCAGCATACCGTCGGTGGCGAGGAGTGCCAACATTTCCTCGTCGGTCATGTTGGGCAGTTTATTTTTTTAGGAAAATGCTCTACTAAAAGGACTGACCTATCACAACATAATCAATATTATGTGAACTACAAAAAGGAATTTCTGTTGAGACCAAACCCTTCATACGGCAGAATG
>JAEWVL010000320.1 GCA_023396665.1 Spirochaetota bacterium | reverse complement strand
AAAACGGCATATTGTTAATGTAGTCTTCAAATGTGACTATATTTCCGGAGAGTACCGTCTCGGTGCGGATAAACGCCTGTTTGATTTCAATTTTTTTCTTTCCGAAGAACTCGATAATCTGGTTCTTTACCCTTCATTCAGAGAAGAGTTGCGTGCCTATATCGATGAAGGGGTTTCCCGTGATGTCTATCTCGGATCGTGCTGGAGCTGACGCGGATTACGCAGCGTTTTATCGCAGCGAAAAAATTGCTTTTATATACAGGAAAATGACTGAAAAAAAATAAATGCCGATACGATAAACAGATGCGTTACTTTAGCCGTTCTGCGGGAGAAGATTCAGATGAATTTTAACTTCTTCGTTGAAGATCACGGAAAATACCGATATGTACAGTTGCGGGGGAATATTTCCGTACTTTCGACCGAACTCTTCGAGCGCACCGTCAATAATATCACCAGCACATCAAACGTAATTCTCGGTTTCGAGAACATCAATCTGATCACTTCTGCCGGAATCAGCTCTATTGTATCGGTTTCGCAAAAAGCGCGCGAATCGAACCGCAGGGTTTTTCTTCTGAAAATGAACAGGGAACATCTTCGGCTGGCCGAGATGCTCAGCCTTTATGATACGCTTATCATCGTTGACAGTGTTGAGGAGAGTATCGTAAAAATGAAATATTATACAGGATGAGAGAAAGTTATCAGCGGCTTTCCGCTGGTGATATCGCTTGCTATAGATGCCTGCAGCCCGAACACCTCGCCAAGCAGCTCCTCGCTGATCGCTTCGGGCTCGACTGTTTTATAAATGCCGCCATTCTTAAGAAATACGATCATTTTGCAGTGTTCAGCGAGAAAATTCATATCAGAAGAGACGATAAACAGGCTTTTTCTCTGCTCGATGTGATATTCGCGAAAAAAGGTTCCGAGCAGCATTTTTTGTTGAGGGTCAAGCCCGTTGTCGGGTGAATCGAGAAGCAGAATTTTGCCTTTTTTGGCGGCTGCCTGCAGAATATCGGCGATTTTGCGCTGTGATTCACATAGAAGATATCGCGGCAGATCAGCATTTGAAAAAAAATGTACCAGATTCTTTTCTGTAAAAATACTGCTGATGCAGCCCCTGTTGCCGCGCCTTATCTGTTCGCGCGGGGTGTCGTTGGTGAGCGACTCTCCGTGGGGATACCAGCATACCTCTTCACGGAAAAAATTTTTTTGAAGCAGTTCACCCTTGTGATAGATTCTGCCGGATGCGGGTTTGGCGCGACCGCCAAGCAGCGACAACAGCAGCGATTTGCCGCTGCCGGCAGGCCCTGCGATTCCGCAGATTGCGGCGGGGCCGCTTTCGAAGTCAAAAGTGAAAGATCTTTTGTCTTTTGTGATGTAGTTTAATTGCTGTAATGTGAAAACATTATTCATGTGAGCCGTCAGTCCCGTTACTATCCTGTTCGGCTGCGGCCGCGGCGGCGGCATCGGCCCGTTCTTTTTCTTTTCTGGCGCGTTCTTCGGCCTCAATGCGAAGCCGTTCTGCCTCGTCATATCTGATTTTCGTGACAAGTGTGGCGAGATCGGGATCTGTATCAAGCGTGCGGTCCTGTGAACCGAGGACAATCGGTTTCAGCATTGAATACGCTTTCGTTTCATTACCCGTTTGCCGGTAACACTTTATCAGCATCAGTCTGTCATCGGCGCTTAAACTGAGTTTTTCCAAACGAGATTGCGCTTCGTGAAAGTTGCGTGTGTGAAATAATGCCCGTGCGTAGGCCGACTTGTCTTCATAGTTCATCATGTTGTCGGGAATTTTCTTAAAAACAGCTGTTGCACCGTCATAACGCTTTTGCTGGTAATAGGCCCGGGCTATGATCTGAAAAGTGCGATGGTATTTAACCGGAATATCTTTCGTTAGTTTATCACTGTAGAGCGAGAAGAGCTTTGCGAAGGTCTCTACGTGAGAGGGGTTATTTTGCAGGTATTGCAGAGAACCCTGCTGGTAGAGTATTTCGGGATTGGATGGGTCCTTTGCAGCTTCGCGTTGAAGCACTTCATCGGCCTTTTGATATTGCTTGTTCCGGATGAGGATTGCGACCTGAATAAGGCGTGCGCTTTGTGTTTGCTTGATCGCCAGCGCCGCTTCAATATCGTCTGAGGCGTTACCAAGCCGGTCTGCCCGAAGATTGCACTGTGCACGCGATCTTAGATTTTCAAAACGGTCGTTTGCCGGTATGAAACCGTACTCGAGTACATTGGTATAATGTGTGATCGCGCGCTGGTAGTTGCTTTTCTCCTCGTAGAGCCTTGCAGCCACCATTTGTGCGGATGTGTAATAAAATATTTTGTCTGCGACGATGGAGATGTGTTGGAGTGCGGTATCGTTATCCCCCCGCCGATAAGCGATCATGCCCATCTCGAAACGCGGCGCAAGAAAAGAAGCATCGAGCTGCATGGCTTTGTAAAAGGATAGCGCGGCGTCTTCAGTTTTGCCCGTACGCAAAAGCGCAAGGCCGTCATTATAAGCGGCAACGGCGGTCTCTGACTTGCTCCACAAAGCGCGATTGGTAAGCGTCTCGATGCGCTTGCGGGGCTCGTCGTTGCCGGACTTCTGCCAGTAGATGCGGCAGGCCCGAACCATGAGCTGGTAATTGTGCTGCTGTTGGGTGATCATCATGAGGCTCAGGTAGGCGCTGCTCAGATTTTTGCCGGCAAGCGAGCCCTCAATTGCTCTCATATAATAGTTAGCCGCTTTGTCATACTGTTTCTGCGCCTTCTCAATCTCGCCCAGATAGAACCAGGCGCGAGCATTGTCGGGTTCGGTCTTGACCACTTCGAGAAACTCGTTTCTTGCGGGATCATAATTTTGCTGTGCGTAGAGCGAAAAAGCTTTTGAAAAATCGGCAAGCAGCATTGTGCCGCTGAACAATATGAAGATTGCGCAGATGGCGTATATGATGTGAGCTATGTCTTGTTTTCTCATTTTTATGCCCTTTTAAGTCAATATCTGTCTTATACGGTTTATGTGCGCGCTGTGTTGAAGCCGTATCACTGCCGTTTTCTGTAGAGTTGCGCAAGGGAAACGTTTTGTCAACACAGATGTGCAAAAACAGACTATAGGGGCAGTTTTAAAAAACAGGGCTTTCTTCGCGAAAGCTTTCATCGGATTGCGTGTTTATTTGTCAAAGAAGGGGGGAAATGTAGTTGCGGATTTACGCTTATGGTCAAAGTGTTGCCTGTCGGATGTCCTATGAAGGGCTTTTACAATATAACTGCAGATTACAGCGAAGTGACAGTAGCTTATCAATCGCTGCGCTCGCTTACCGGACTATGTAATGAAAAAAAGTTTTCTGCGAAAGACATCAGGAGTCGCGCTGGCGACTCTCACCAGCCGCATTTTGGGGTATATACGCGACAGGGTTATTGCCGGTATGTATGGAACCGGTCCGCACGTCGACGCCTTTGTTGTGGCTTTTACCATACCGAATTTTTTCAGGCGCTTTGTCGCCGAGGGATCGCTTACCGTCTCGTTTGTTCCGGTTTTTACCGAGTATCTTGAGCTTCGCGGGAAACAGCAGGCTCTGGTGTTGGCATACAAGACACTTTCTCTCTTATTTGTGACGGTGCTCTCGCTTACCTGTCTGGGCATTGTTTTTTCACCGCAGATAGTGTCGCTCTTCGGTAAGGGCTTTGTTGATAGTGAAATCATAGCAATGACCGTGCTTTTGACGCGATTGATGTTTCCCTATCTGCTGCTCATCTGTATGGTTGCCTACTGCATGGGTTTTCTCAATTCGCTGGGGCACTTTTTTGCTCCGGCGATATCTCCGGTTTTTCTCAATATCTGCATGATCTGCGCAGCCCTGTTTTTGTCGCCGCTGTTTGAGCAGCCGATGTTGGCTCTCGCTATCGGCGTTGTCGCTGGCGGTGTGGTGCAGCTGCTGCTTCAGATTCCCTACATGATAAAGCACGGCTTTAAGCTGAAATTCTCGATTGATCTGAAAGAACCCGGTGTAAGAAAGATATTGAAAATGATGGGAGCCGCGCTGCCGGGCGGCGCAGCCGTACAGTCGAACATTCTCATCAACAGGATGCTCGCATCAATGCTGCCGGCCGGAAGCATCTCGTATCTGTATTTCTGTGACCGCCTTACGGAGATGGTCATCGGTATCTTTGTTGTCTCGATAGGCAGCGTACTTTTGCCGGAGATGTCGCGTATTAGCGCGTCCAATGATATGGAAGCGCTCAAGAGGGTTGTTCGCGGGGGTATTCTTTCTTCGTTGTATTTTGCCGTTCCGGCGGCCTTCGCTCTGTTTTCTGCGGGTCAGCTGATCGTATTGGTTCTTTTTCAGGGGGGCAAATTTGACGAGCTTTCATCGCGAAATACGTACATGGCGCTCGCCGTAGCC
>JAEWVL010000317.1 GCA_023396665.1 Spirochaetota bacterium | reverse complement strand
TGATAAGGGTTTAGTCTGGAAACTGCCGTGTACCCAAAATTGCGGTCAATTTGCGCAGTGCCTTCGAGACAAAGACGGCACCCTCCAGAAGGCCGCTATAAAGATATGCCGACCGGTCCAGCACATTGTCACCGGCCGCATCGTAACCTTCGGTAATTGTATGAATAACGCGCTGCACCGACAAGCCCACCATGCTTTTCGCGGAAGAGGCGGATTGTACATAAGCATCGATGTCTTCAAGTTTCTTAATGAGCATTGCCCGCTTTTTCTCTGAACGTTCTGATTTCAACTGAGCTGTCAGCAAAAGCGCCTTTTCTAACTTCTCACCGAGAACGCTCGCCTCATTGAAAAGAAGCTCAGCACGATTGCGTATACGACGGACATGTTCATCATCTGCCTCATAATCGCTCAGCAACACGTTAATTTGCGCATCGATTTCGCCGTGTGAACGCTTTTCGAAGACAATAGAATCTTTGCTCACATGCGGGATCGTTGAGAAAACAAGACCGTCAGAACTCGCGTTAATCAGCGAATCATCCATTCGCCGTTCAAACCACTGATAGAATATCATCATCTTCTGGTTTGTCGCAACCTTAGCCCCCGAAAGTGACGGCATCATCAGCGGCGGAAGCGCCCTCACCTGTCGTCTGTTTTGCATCTGCCTGTTCAGAAAACGAGTGGAACTGTTATGCAGCAGCTCATCAAGATATGATCCCTTAACGTGGGCTCGGTCTTTGGTAAAGGAGAGATCCTGCCCGAGCAGAATTACGCGTCTCACCCCCAGACGTTTAGCGAAATCGCAGGCGTTCGTGCTTACCGAGCCGCCATGTGTCAACTCGCCCTTTTCTCCGGTTATTTCCTCTGCCCATTTCATCATGTCGAAAGGCATCGAGCAGATTACCGAACGTCCCTTGAAAAATCTGAAAACCGAAGCGTGAACGGTCGGATCCGCCACCAGAACACTTTTGGTCGGCCGCATCCCTTCGAAATATCTCGCATTTATAACCTGCGGATCAACACAAAGACAGAAATGCGGCTCTATTCCCGCACGGGAAAGAACCCGGTAAGAGGTATCGACACCAACCACGACAACGTTATGCGAAACCCCACGCAGCCAGACGAGATCATCCTCAAGCGAGGGACCGGCACAAACGACGACGGCATCGTAGTCCCGGAATTTATCGTAAAAAATATTGGCACCTGGAAGCGAGGCGAATTGCCCCATATTTTTAACGCAATTCAGTGTCCATAATTTTTCAAATTTTGCGAGTGTGGCGATATTTACTTCTTTGGTAGAAAGATAGGATTTGGCCTTGCGAACAAGATTCAGGTAGTAATCGGGAGCGGTCTGATAACAGCCACGGTGAGATATGATGCTTACACTCTTCGAAGAACGCCCACGCAATACAGTCGCAATTTCATCGTCTGAGGGATCATGGGCGTAAAGGAAACGGGGGTCTGAAAAAACCGCACCAAGATCCCGATGCTCCATCGCCAGCTTCAACAATGCGACATCATGATCCATTACCAGCAAAACCGAATCGTTCGGCATTCTTGAAAGCAACAACTCGATGTGATAGGCAAAACCAAATCCCGCGACGACATAAAGGTTATAATCAGATCTGAACACTTCAGCAAGAAATCGTTCCGCCTCCTTAACTGGCTCATAACGGCTGTGAACGGCACTTTTTTTCCCGTCAGAACCGGTCCAAAGCGGAACGGCTTGTCCGGATTTTGCCGTTTCTACCGCATATGCCGCTGTATCTGCATTTTCAAGCAATGAGACAAGATGGGGATAACGAGCGGATAGAATTGCACAGTTCGTGTCATAAATATTCATGGCTGTTGACCGAAGTAAATTGAAATAGAGGTTTTGGCTGTCACGATCTCTCCCGCTGCCGGATCCTGCGCAAGCACCCTTCCCTGACCGGAGAGTGCGAATCGGATATTATGTTTCTGTTGAATCGCCGAAAGCAGGCGGGCGGCATCGGCCATATCCAGCCCTCTGAAATCGGGCATATGGACGCCGTCAAAAGGCAAAGGCCTGTGCTCATAGGGCACCGGCGGATTCTCAGAGCTTACGCGCGGACCGCTTCCCAGATAAGGCAGTACACGGGAGGCAAGCCGCGCGAACAGCGGCGCAGCGGCGTCGGCACCACCGGTCGTCACCTTGGGTTCATCAAGCACCACATAAACGACAATTTTGGGATTATGAAAGGGGGCAAAACCGATGAAAGAGGCAACAGTAATATTTTCAGTATAGGTTCCTTCTGAACCGACCTTTCGCGCAGTTCCGGTTTTCCCCCCCGCATCATAGCCTTCTATCATCCCGCGAATTCCGGTACCCCCGGCAACGACCGAGTGTAGCATCTCACGCAGAATCTCCGCATCTTTTTCGGTGATGACCCTGCCCTTCGACGAGGGATAAAACGAGCGCAGATTTTTCTCTGGTGTACTAATCGAATCAATAATTTGCGGCTCGAAATAGACCCCACCATTCACGATCGCCCCATAAGCCGCACCCATCTGCAGCGTGGTAACGGCAATCTCATGGCCGATACTCATCGAATACTTCGACAGACCGCTCCATGAATTGACAGGACTTAATAACCCGGAAGATTCTCCGGGAATGCCGCTTGCGGTTTTGGAACCGAAACCGAAACGGGTAAGTGTATCGTACATCAAAGTAGCGGGAACTTCCTGCATGGCTCTGACAACCGCAACATTATCGGAAAGGCGAACTGCATCGGCCATGTTAATCCAACCGTGTGTCGCAGTTGCGTGTATCGTCGCACCGGCGATTTGAACAGACCCGGAACCATGATAGAGTTTCGCCAGATCCGCTTTGCCGCTCGAGAGCCAGGCCGCCGCCGAAATGATCTTCATTGTCGAACCCGGTTCAAAAGGGTCGACGATACCGAAGTTCTTACGGACTGTGGGGGGATACATATAATACTCGTTGGGATCAAACAGAGGATAAACCGCATAGGCGAGTATCGCACCGCTCTGCGGATCAAGCACCAGCAGCGCACCGTGATTTGCCGATAGTTCACTGCACCGTTCAGCCAGATACGTTTCAGCCACATATTGCACGTACGAATCGATGGTGAGCGTGACGGTACATGCTTCTGGAACGAATGAACCGCTCAGGTAATCATTGTACTGATATTCAATCCCCTCTATGCCCTTTCCGTCGATGTCGGTAAAACCTAGCAGCTGCCCGGCCAGCGTTTCATGCGGATATACCCTTGAATACTCTTTGCGAAATCCGATCCCATCAATTTTCAACATCGCGATTGCGGCATATTCGTCCTGAGACAATCGGCGTTTGAGCCAGACAAATTGCTTCGGACGCGACAGTTTTCGAACGATGTCACTCTCGGGTATACCGATAACCGGAGAGATAAGCGATGCGATCTCCGTAACATTTTTTACATGAGAGGGATTTGCGAAAAGAGAGTACTTTTCGATGCTCGTCGCAAGAAGAACACCGGTTGAATCATAAATATCGCCCCGGCGCGGCAATACAGTTTTCTCTTTCTCACCGATATATATTTTGTCGGAAAAATGCAGTTTGACAACGGTAAGCCCGAGATATGCGGCAAACGCAAAAACCAGAATGGAAAAAAAGATAACCCGTCGATTGAATGTGGTTACGGTCATTGAACAGTTAACTCCCCGTCATTTGCACGCACGCTACTGCCTGTTCGTATCGGAACTCTTAACGAATCAGTCCGAAACGCGAAAAGTCAAACGCTTTTATGTAATTCCAGTTAAAGTAAAGAAACAAGGCTCTTCCCCGGATGTTTTCGATCGGAAGATACCCGAATACGCGCGAATCCCGCGAGTTTTCCCGATTGTCACCCATCACAACAACCTTGCCCTCGGGGACGACACCTTCAATGGAAACTCCCGTGTAATTGAGCGTCGTTATTCCGCTCACATAGGGCTCTTCTATTGCAACTCCGTTCAGATAGACTTTTCCGTCAGCGATACGTAGATGATCTCCCGGCACCGCTATAACCCGTTTTATGTACTCATGCGCCTGGTTTTCCCCCTCAGGGGGAACAAAAATAACAATTTCTCCGTGTCCAGGTATACGTTTATGCGGATGGATAAGTAATTCATCCTTCATTCCGGCCATTTTCGGCACACGAATTCCATACGATATTTTTTCTGCAAAAAAATTATCATTCTCGACCAGCGTGGTAC
>JAEWVL010000290.1 GCA_023396665.1 Spirochaetota bacterium | reverse complement strand
CGCTGTTTCGGACCTACATGCTAACAGTTATTTCGACTTTCGTATCAGAAACAGCCACAGCGGATTGTATCTGAACGGTGGACAAGGGCACATCACTGTGAAAGCCGGCCTTTCCGGTCTTTACTTTCGCGATTTCATCGACGACATCCATACCCTCAGTGACTTTTCCGAACACGCAATACCCGTACCCGTCAGCATTTTTTGCCGTGTGATTGAGAAAATCGTTATCTTTAAGGTTGATAAGAAACTGCGAGGTTGCCGAATCGACAACACGTGTACGTGCCATCGCGATGGTACCGCGCTTGTTCGCCAGTCCGTTATCGGCCTCGTTTTTAATAGGCGCCTTGTTTTTCTTCTCGTTCATATCGGGGGTCATGCCGCCACCCTGCACCATAAAATTGGGTATCACACGATGAAAAATAGTTCCGTCATAAAAACCGTCTTTCACATAATCGATGAAATTCCTGGCGCTTATAGGCGCTTTTGCCGAATCCAGTTCTATTACAATCTTTTTACCCATTATAGTCTCCGCCTTGTTCATAATCTGTTAGTATTTTTTCGACTGAAAGAAACATCGAAAAGCGGGTACCCGCAAGTAATTTTTTACTTTTTTCTGAAGTTTCAAATACTGAAATCATTGAAACCAAAGCCAAATATCCGCTTATCATTCGTTTGTATGCAACAGCAGTGTTTGCAACCTGGCATTTTTATCATCGTTCGTTTCAGTTGATATTTCGACAATACTTTTTCTGTGTAAGCCCCCGACCGAAACAGCGGAAACAAACTATTTCGGCCGATGTCGAGAATACGGGATTCATTATTCTTCTGCACAGATTCTTTGGGGACAAATCGCGAAAAATAGTGCAGGTGACTCGAACTCCGAATAATTCTGTTGAAAAACGAAGCAAAATCCCCCCTGTTGGTTACTAATCGATCTTCCCACTGATCAGTGGATGATTCGGGATTGCTGAATGGTTCATCATATCTATTTTTCGGAGAAAACGATGCTGGAATACGCCCCCTGTGGTCTTGACTGTTCGATGTGCCCCGTTTATATCGCAACGATTGAAAATGACGAGGAACTCAGAGAGGAAACCGCCGCTGAATGGACTCATCTGTATGCACCCTTTCTGGGCGGCAAAAAGCTGCAATCGTCGGATATGTTCTGCAGCGGCTGTAAAAGCGACATGCTGTTTGTCGGTTGCAAGGCCTGCCAGATACGCCCCTGCGCAAATGAAAGAAACCTGAACAGCTGCGGCGACTGTCCCGAAGCAAAGCTCTGTAAAAAACTTCAGTCGTTTCTCAACTATAATCCTTCAGCATCAAAGCACCTCTTTGGCGACTGACAATCTTCTATGTATGGGCTTTCGCTCATTTATCACTACGCCCAAAACGATCAGTATCCCCCCGCTTATCATCAGGGGGGTGACACTTTCTTTTAATACAAACACCGCAGCAGCCGTTGAGACCAGAGGGACAAGATAGATGAATCCGGTTGCTCTTAGCGCCCCCAGTCTGTCAACAACGAGATTCCAGAGATAAAAACAGAGTGATGATGCTATCAGCGAAAGAAAGATCAGCGACACGTACCCTTGATAATCACTGATCAGCCACTGCAGAGAGGTTTTGGCGGATCGTATCCCCCCGCTTACTATTACAACCGGGACGAGCATGAGCGCGGAGTAAAAAAATGTTTTTCTGACAACAACGTGCTGCCCCATCTTCTTCGCGAGCGGATAGCGTCGGAGTATGGCTGAATACAGCGCGAACGAGATCGCCGCAATTAAAGCGAGCAGATCGCCGATGATGTTCAGCTTCAGTATTGTCCCATTTAGCAGCACCGCTCCTATTCCGCTCATTGCTATTGCGAATCCCACTGCGGTATCGGGTGTAAATCGTTCTGTTTTAAAAACAAAGTGTGATATGAGGGCGGTAAATAAAGGAACCGCTGACATTATGAGACCGACATTTGCCGAATATGTCATAGTTAGTGCAAAGGTTTCGAAAATGAAGTAGAAAAAGACACCCGTGAGTGCCAAGATTATGCAGACCAGCTCGCTTTGTAGCTGTGGTCTACGTAAATTGCGAAGATCTACTGTCAAAAGAACAAGCCAGGCAAGGCTGAAACGCATAAAAAGTAACTGATACGGGGTAAAATGGGTGAGTAATTTTTTGGTGAAGATATAGGTCACCCCCCAGACGGTGACTGTAAATATTGCTGCCATGGTGCTTATGTATTCTTGTTTGTTTCTCATCGCCTCTTTCTCTTTTTTTGCCTTCTTTTCAATCTTCGATCCCACTTTATAACCCAATATTCATGATCAGGAGTATCCAGATAGGCAACATCATAGTTCACTTTAAAACAATTAGTAGCCAAATCATCATTTGTCAGTGGTTTTTCCACCCCATTTTTTACTATTTCATCCAAAAATAAATCTATCATTACAGCATAGATTTTGCTGACAGAAATCTTGAGCACAAGGCGTTGGCTAACACCATATTCATAACAGAGAGGGAGAAAAAGAACGTGCATAATCACATAAGATCCGGCAGACAGTGCTTCTTGGTAGTTGACCGCCTTACGTATAACACTTTTTTGCGATCGAAACTCGATTCTGGATCGATGCATAAGAATCGCCAGAAGATCTGTCACAGAAATACCCAATTCAGCCGCTGCCGACAACAGGCGTTCCTTTCTGCCGGGTGTAATGGTAATACTTGTCTTTATCATGCAGAATTCCTCCTGAAAGTAATACGTACCGGAAGAGAAAACTGCTGATTTTTTCAGAGTAAACAGCCATAAAAACATTTGAATGTACATTGACATATCAGGATTCTTGTCTATTTTGTCGATACAGATAGGATTCAATCAAAAAGCCAGCACCTGACTCATGAAACGAGGAGAGTCTTTTGAAAAAGAAAGGCAAAGAACGCACTTTTTTTGAGAGGTATTTCGAAGAAGAGAATTACTTTTTTCATCCGAAAGCCTTCCTCGTGCAAAAAATAGTTCTCTTCATAATTTTTTACCAATCGATAACATTTCTTCAATTTCACATATCACCTGTATTCGGGGGTGTTTTTGCACAGTTACAGGTTCTACTATCGATCATTTTGGTTATAGCAACACACAAACACGGACTCTTCGTTGCCATCATTCTGAATCTGATACAAAGCATGGGTGCACTCCTGGTGGTTATCATTCAACAACGAATAGTCGCGTTGCCGGGAGCCATAGTTCCCCTGTTTACAATAGTTAGTATCTCTTTTCTCTCGCATCTGAGCTCAAAGTTTTATTATAATCATATGGAACTATTGGCTCAAAGGCTTCAACTGCAAAAGGCAAAAGAGGATGCCGAAAAGGCCAATTCCGCAAAAAGCGAATTCCTTGCCACGATGAGCCACGAAATCAGAACCCCCATAAACAGCATATTGGGCTTTCTTGAACTGATATCCTTCGGTCATCTCGACGAGAAGCAGAAGGAGTATCTGAAAATTGTAGAATCAAACACACAGAATCTTGTAACAATCATCAACGATATACTCGATTTTTCCAAAATAGAGAAAAGACATCTTGAGCTATCCGTTGAGAATTTCAATCCTCTCGAAAAAGCTTCAATAATCATAAAGAGTTTTGAAAATATGGCATCCAAAAAAAATATCAAACTCGGTTTTTCACATAACGAAGCAATTCTCTGCAAAGGTGATCCTGTTCGTTTCGGCCAGGTGATAATAAATCTCCTGGGCAATGCCATCAAATTTACACCTGAAAACGGAAGAATCGATGCAGCAATGACCTCGCTCAAAGAAGGGGATAACGTAATCATACATTTTTCTGTACTCGATAACGGTATTGGAATTGCAGTCGAAAATCAAAAAAAGATTTTTGAACTGTTTTCACAGGCAGACGCTTCAATAGCGAAACGCTTTGGTGGAACAGGATTGGGGCTAACCATAGCGGCAAGAATAGTAGAATTGATGAAAGGGAGTATATCTGTCGAAAGCGAGCCGGGAAAAGGAAGCCATTTTAGTTTCACCATCACATTACCCGGTGTCCCAAACATAAAAACGCCCATGCATTTTACAAGCGGACAACTTGTCAGCCGACGTTGTAACGCGCTTGTAGCTGAAGATTCCGCAGATTCCCTGAAACTGCTAATTATCATGCTCGAACACCTCGGTATCACTGCCGACCCGGTCTGGGACGGAGTTGAGGCTTTTGATCACTATCTGGCAAAGGAATATGATCTTATTTTTCTGGATGGAAGCATGCCGAGGATGAACGGCATCGAAACAGCACAAAAAATCCGTGATTACGAAGAAACCCATTCCCGCACAAAGACGCATATCATTGCGGTCAGTGCAAAAGTGTTCAGCAACGACAAAGAGGCTTTTTTGAACGCAGGAGCCGATGTATTTGTTGAAAAACCGGTGACTCTTCAACGGCTGTCTGATGCGATTAAAATGATACCCGAAACGCACCGTTCATGCAAAGACGCATCCTCAGAACAAAGAATTCTTGAAAACCAGGGGCATCTTGACCGTGTGGCCCACACTCTGGGAATACCCCTTGACTCGGTAAAAACAATCTTTTCAGACTTTGTTGAAGCTTTTCACGAGTATCTGGATCCAATTGAACAAAGTCTGAATCCCCTCGATACTGAAAGTCTGCAAAAAGCCGCACATCGTCTGAAGGGAGCCGCAGCATCATTTTTGCTGGATGACCTGACTTCAGCGGCAGCCGATCTCGAAAAACTGGCTATCGCCGACAATGTTGAAGCCATCCCCTCCGCAGTTGAAAAAATCCGTTTGCTGTCCGTCACTCTCCCGAATTACAGATAACAGCTCGAAAATTTGAACTGATAAGCCCGATTTTAAATCATTTTATTGAAGATCACACAAAATATAACTACATTCAATACCATGTTGCTCTGAAAAATAATCACACTGATCACTGGCTACTATTTAAGGCGTTAAACGTAATAAAAAAGAATGTCACAATTCTCATGCGCCGGGGCTGCTTCTTTTACAATCACGAAGAAAGCCGTTTCCGGTAATCGGAGGTTTCATGAAAATACTTATTGTTGACGATGATTTTATCTGTAGAAATATCCTCTTGGAAATTGTTAAAGATCTGGGATCATGTGATATCGCTGTAAACGGCAATGAAGCGATTCAGGCCGTAGATACAGCCTTGCACCGAAAAGAGTAGTATGATGTTATCTTTCTCGATATCGTACTGCCGGGCATGGATGGGCAGACTGTTCTCAAAAGCATACGACAGTCCGAAAGAAAATATGGAATCGCCGGCCTCGATGCTGAAAAAATCATAATGACAACTGTAATGGAAGATTACGATAACATCAAAAGAGCCTTTAGCGAACAATGTGAGGGCTATTTGATCAAACCCATCACGAGAGAGAATGTTGAAAAACAGTTACGCGATCTCGGCTTGATCGGCTGATACACAAAAAACCCGCCGGAAAGGCGGGTTTTTTGATCATCTTATTTCAGTTCGTCTTTTTTCTTCAACAGAGGCTCAACTTTAAAAGGAGCCAGTTGAAAATAATACGGAGATTCGCTGCACTTTGCTATATAGTTAGCGTCATCTTTTTTCTCATAAATGTTCAATACGACAGTTTTTTCATATGCAGTAATACTTACCTGTGCCAGAGGTTTTACCGGTTCGACATATTCCTCTACATATGTATCAGCCATGAGCGGATCAAACTTTGCCAAAATCGCCTTAACACTGTCCTGATTCAGGACGGTCGAATCTCCCGCGAATGCCCAGTGAAAAATCTTTTTCTGCGAATCATCGGGATCAGCCTTTTCTTCTTTTGTCAGCGTATAGTTCGTTCCGCCATAGTTTATATCTATTTTCGAGATGGCATCTTCAGAGAGTTTAACGATCGTCTTCTCCCTCATATCGGCTACTCCCTTACG
>JAEWVL010000257.1 GCA_023396665.1 Spirochaetota bacterium | reverse complement strand
CATTATTCTGGAAATGAACCGCAAAGGACTGGAGCGCATTATCGATTCATCGGCTTCGCTTTTCAGGCATCAGTCCTTTCGCGATTTCGTTTCGGGGGTACTGCTGCAGTTGACCGCTATCATGCGCCTTGACAAAAGTGCGCTGTACTGCCGTACCTCCGGTCTTTCTGCCCTGAAAAAGAACGATCGCTTTATGATAGAGGCCGCCATCGGCGATTTTCACGAGGGCATAAACCGTCCGATAGAGGAGGTGCTCTCCTCCGAACAGCTTGATCTGTTCAATCAGGCGCTGCGCGAAAAACGAAGTATCTACCAACCCGACAGTTTTATCGCCTATTTCGAGAGCGCCAACGGTCCCGAAAATATTATCTATATCACCTGCAGCCGCGAAATCAGCAAGTGGGACAAGCAATTAATCGAGCTTTTCTGTACGAATATTTCAGTGGGTCTGGACAACATCTCTCTCGGCCAGGAAATCGAAAACACGCAGAAAGAGATAATCGAAACGCTCGGCGAGGTCGCCGAAGCCAGATCGCGTGAGACCGGACATCACGTGAAACGGGTTGCGGAGTTTTCGAAAGTACTGGCGCTTCGCTGCGGCTTCAGCAAGGAGGAGGCCGAAATACTGCGCATGGCCGCTCCGATGCACGACATCGGAAAGCTTGCGATTCCCGACGCGATTCTCAACAAACCTGAAGCGCTGACAGAAGAAGAAAAGACGGTCATCAGAACACACACGCAGGCCGGTTACGATATGCTGAAAAATTCCAACCGGCCCATCATGCGGGTCGCCGCGACCATCGCGCTCGAGCATCACGAAAAATACGACGGCACAGGCTACCCGCTCGGCCTTGCCGCAAACAAGATAAGCATTTACGGTCGCATTGTCGCGATCGCCGATGTCTATGACGCGCTCGGCTGCGATCGCGTCTACAAGAAGGCGTGGCAGCACAATGCCATTCTCAACTTTTTTCTGCAGGAAAAGGGCCGCTACTTCGATCCCGAACTCGTTGATATCTTCATTGACAGCATCGATACCATCGTTGCTATCAAGAAAAGCTTCCCCGATTAATGGCTTCACCCTCTGCTTATCTGTAAAAAGCGGGGGGATACAAACCGCTAAAACCGTCCACTCATGTAAAGTTTATCGGGAGTATGCCGATTTTATTCTGAAAGAGTCATTCAGATGCACCACCTGATGGCGGGTAATCGGCATCGTCAACAGTCCGCCGATCTTCTTTTTTCCCCAGAAATCGAGCAGCCACTTCGAAGCGGGATCCTCCAGAACCCCGCCCTCCTGTAAAATGCGCCGCATCTGATCGGGCCGCACCTTTCTGTTGCAATCCTTCACCGGCAGCGCGCGAAGAATCTTCTGTGTTCGCCCGGCCACCTCGCGCCTGTAGCGGCGCAACCCGTCTATATCGATGTCATCGCTTAAGCGCTGTACTTCTGCCGCCGTCATCGCGTTACCGGTATCGCTGATAACGCTTCCGATGGAGGCTTTCCGTTCATCGTTGAACAGCTGTGCCTCATCCGCGATGACGATGCCGGCGATCAGATCTTCAATGCGGGTCAGATGCCAGATGTTCCATACAACCGTTGTGTTCTTTTTTGTCAGAATACGGCACGCGCGATAATCAAGATCTTTCCATAGCCGGTCTTCAAAGCTGTCTTCCCTGCCGCCGGCCGATTCGTGAAGCATTGCATGCATCATCGCAGCCGCTTCAATCGCTTCTTCAAATCGTTTCTGCCGCAGAAGATCCGCAAGATTTTTCTGCAGGGGATTCCAGTACTGTGCGCTGATCATACTATGCAATAACCTCTTCAGTGTGTCTTCAGGTATTCTGCGATCGGCTGTTCACCGATATACAGGCTATTGATGATATAATTTCCTTCGTGATCCACTTCGAGCTCAATATACATCCCGTCTTCCAGTATACTCTCAAACACTCTTCCCAGAATTTTATCGGCCTTGAGCGCCAGATCCTCCTGTATGTAATATTTAAACACCGGCAGCCCCAGAATAAGCTTCCTATCGCCCGCATACTCAAGCTTCGCTTTCAGAAAGACAAAACCCTTTCCGGGGCGCCTGGTCTTTATATCCACAAGCCGGTATTCATAGCCGTTATAGCCCGGACCGTACACACAGTACACCTCTTTGCCCGCAAGAGCCTGCAGTTTATCCTCGCTCATATTTTTCAGTGAGGGAAACTCTTTATAAAGATTATCATTTACAATTCTTGATTTCAGCTGCACCTGAAGATATCTGCCCCGAAGCGCGTCGTAGGGATCATAGGTCTCACATTCGAGCAAAATTTTTGTACTCGCCTTTTTTATGACATATACTTTCCCTATCATCGTTGCGATGACCGCAAGCTGTCCGATGCACAGCAGCACCATAAGGATCGTCTTTATTATAATTTTCATTGTTCGACCTTCAGATTTCTCACAAATTTGAAATTAACGACAAACATTACCGCTCCGCAGATAATAAACACAAAACCGCGCCCCAAAAGGCTCATCGACTCGTCGAAGAAACGGGACACGATGGTGAGCGTCAGAAACAGCATGCTCAGATTGATGAGCAGAACCGAGCGCTTTCTGTAGCCGAGAATGAAACCGTATCCGCACAGCAGTAGAATAAACAGGTTCATGCCCCAGGTTGAGATCACCGGGTACTCCATGAACGAGTTCACAAGATAAAACACGATGACAAGCGCCGGAAAAAAGAGCAGTACCGGGTTAAACGCGGAAATTTTCTTTCTGAACGCCGCAAGCGCCATTATTGTAGAGACAATAGTAGAGATGACGCAGACGATGTAATCGTATGAAGAGGCAAACTTATGAAAACGCTCCGCATTTCTGTAATAGTTCCAGCCGATTTCCTCCCAGGGCCATTGCCAGGAGAAAAGAAACGCGAGTAGCGCAATGCCGATCACCCCTGTCACACTCAAGGGCGAATGGAAAAGCGACAGTCTGCCTTTGTTCTCGAAGAGTTCTCCCGACAGGTAATAGATGCACAGAAGATTGGCATAAGCGATGATCCACAGACCGGGTATATTTTTTTCAAAAGAAATTCCGAGACCGACCAGCGATGCGGCTATGAGAAAATAGTTATACAGCGTTGTTCGCTCCTGCGTCTGCCTGCCGGCCGAAGAAAGATAATGGGGAACAAGCGCCGCCAGCATAAAAAAGAAGTAGAACCCGACGCCGCCGTCGTTTTGCGTCTGTGTTATCAGACATATGGCGAGAACTAGATACAGCGCGACGCAGGCGAGCGAATCAAAGATATAGATCAGCAGCAGTGTCGACGCGCACCAGATTGCCAGAAATGCCGTGATATTCGATTCGAGGTTGTATATCTGCCCGATAATCGCCATGACGGCGCCGAAGGCAGCCGCATTAATGAACGAGATTGCCTCTTTTGCCGCAAGCCCGATATTCCTCTTTTTCTGTAAAAGCAAATACAGGGCGCTGCCCTGCGAAAGCAGCAGAAGCGCGACAACAAGAAAGGTCTTTGTCAGCTGTCCGAGCACTTCCCAGTTATATCCGAAAAGCAATATGCAGCCGCCGGTAACCAGAAGCGCCGACAGAATCGAAATGAACACGAAAATCGTTTTCTGCGGGTTATACTCACCGAGCCTTTCCGTATAATGATCTTTCAGCCGTCGCGAATGTGCGGCATTGATAAGGCCGCCCTGTTCGAGCACATCGAGTTCACCGAGTACCCATTTTATCTTGTCAAGACCTGGTTTTTTCATCGAATTCGCCTTTGCGATATGATTAATCTTCAATTCACTGCGATCCAATCTATGCGCTATAGTTGCCCTTATGTCAACCGCTTTCAGTTAATGTATGATATCGAAAGCTCGAATATTATCCGTCTGTATTGCTCTTTCCTGCATGTTGGGAAAATCACTTCATCCCCCCTGCGCAGGCTTCATAATAGTACCCTGCTGAAAGTTTACAAATTCAGCTCCTTTATGAAAAAACGCTTTTCTTACGCAAAGCCGCTTATCACAATATGATTCAATCGAAATTATACCGGGGGTTTACGCGATGAAACAGGAAAATGAATATTCGAAACAAAAACCGGTCACTGTATCGACGCACCTTTTTGCAAAACTGCCCGACAACACGGTACTGCCTGAATTTAAAATCTACAATCAGCTGAACGATGAATTCGTAAAATCGCTTTCTTCGACTATGGGATGGCATCTTGTTGTCGACGAGGGGGCTGTCGCTTCTTCTCGCTTTTGCGATGGTACATTGAAAATTGATGTCAGCGACGGTGGAAAGCGCTGGTACGCCATTCAAGTCTGCTGCCTGCCCCTTGCTCTCGACACCGGTTACTGGAGCGTCTCTTTTGAAGCGCGAAGCGAGGCCGTGCGCAAAATGATTTTTGACTTCGCCCATGTCGGCGACGACTGGTTCGCCTACGCCGGACGACCGGTATTTCGTTTGACGAGCGAATGGCAGACTTTTACCCAATCATTTTACAACGACAAGCCTCA